>NZ_JAALDW010000492.1:3140-6544 GCF_014145055.1 Dietzia sp. DQ11-38-2 | reverse complement strand
TCCCGCCGATGCGGGCCATCAACGAGGACCGGCACGACACCGCCTATACGGTCACCGTGGACGCCCGCGCCGGTGTCTCGACCGGGATCTCCGCCGCCGACAGGGCGCGCACGGCCCGCATGCTGGCCTCCGCCGACGCCGTTCCCGGAGACTTCACACGGCCCGGCCACGTGGTACCGCTGCGCGCGCGGCCCGGCGGCGTACTCACCCGGCCCGGCCACACGGAGGCCGCGGTCGACCTCGCTCGTCTCGCCGGCCTGCGCCCGGCGGGGGTGATCTGCGAGATCGTCTCCGAGGACGACCCGACCACCATGGCCCGGACCCCGGAGCTCCGACGTTTCGCCGACGAGCACGGGCTCGCGCTGATCACGATCGAGGCGCTGCAGGACTGGCGCCGCGCGCACGAGGTGCAGGTGGTGCACGAGGCGGCCGCCCGGATCCCCACCCCGGCCGGGACGATGACCGCGCACGGGTACCGCGACGTCATCCAGGGCGTCGAGCACGTGGCCATGGTCGCCGGTGACGTCTCGGGCGGGGAGCCGGTGTCGGTCCGCGTCCACTCCGAGTGCCTCACCGGGGACGTCTTCCACTCGCTGCGCTGCGATTGCGGTCCACAGCTCGACGCGGCCGTCGCCTCGGTGTGTGAGGAGGGCCGCGGGGTGGTCCTCTACATGAGGGGTCACGAAGGCCGGGGGATCGGCCTGGTGCAGAAGCTCCGCGCCTATCAGTTGCAGGACGACGGCCGCGACACCGTGGACGCCAACCTGGACCTCGGCCTTCCCGCCGACGCCCGGGACTTCAGCCTGGCCGCGCAGATGCTGCGGGATCTCGGGGTGACGCGGGTGCGTCTGATGACCAACAATCCCGCCAAGGCCGACGCCCTCCGTGCCGGCGGCGTCGAGGTGGTCTCACGGGTTCCCATGCCCACCGCGGTGACCCCGGAGAACCTCCGCTACCTGCGGACCAAGCGGGACCGGATGGGCCATCTGCTCGAGGGCCTGGACGACGGCGCCGACCTGGACGCGCACGTCCCGGAGACGAACGCCACCGACACGAACGGAGAGGATCGCCGATGAGCGGCACCGGTAGGCCGGAGTTGGTGATCCCCGACGCCCGCGGTCTGCGGCTGGGCGTCGTGGCCTCCACCTGGCACGACGAGATCTGCGCGCAACTCATGAAGCGCGCACTCGCGGTGGCCGAGGCCTCCGGAGCGATCGTGTCCGTCGCCCGCGTCACGGGGGCCGTGGAGCTCCCGGTGGTCGCACAGGAGCTCGCGAGGTCCCACGACGCCGTGGTGGCGCTCGGGGTGGTCATCCGGGGCTCCACACCGCATTTCGACTACGTCTGTCGCTCGGTGACCGACGGGCTGACCCGGATCGCGCTCGACGAGGCCACGCCGGTGGCCCACGGGGTACTCACCACGGAGAACGAGGCCCAGGCCCGGGATCGTGACGGACACGAGGGCGCCGCGGAGGACAAGGGCGGCGAGGCGGTGGCCGCCGCACTCGGCGCGGCCGTCACCCTGCGCGACCTCCGGGCGGGGCGATGACCGATCACCGGGATCCCGAGCACCGGCATTTCGAGCATCGCCCACGGCGTCTCCGGATCGCCGTGATCGTGCTGGCGGCCCTCATCGTCCTCGCGCACGTCCTCTGGGCCGTCCTGCTGGTCCGTGACGACACCGGGGTCACGATCGGTGTCGCCGACCAGCTCGCCTTCGTGATGATCGGCCTGATCTTCGCCGGCGTCCTGCTCACCCTTCTCAGGATCAGGGTGCGGGTGGGTGAACAGGGGGTCGAGGTCCGCGGGCCCCTGCGGACCCGGCAGTGGGGCTGGCCGGACATCGTGGGGATCACGTTCCCCCGGTCCAGCATGTGGCCGCGACTCGAACTGCCCGCCTACGAACACGTCGGCATCTGGGCCATCCTGACGGTCGACGGGCAGGAGGCGGTCGACGCCATGGGCTCCCTGCGCGAGACGATCCGCCGGTACAAGCCCTCGGCCGCCGATCCCGAGACCGTCGCCGACCGCTGAGGCGTCGTGGCCGATCCCCGCACGTACCGTCCGTCACCCGGCTCCATCCCCACCGAGCCGGGGGTCTACCGCTTCCGCGACGACCAGGGTCGCGTCATCTACGTGGGCAAGGCCAAGAACCTACGCAGCCGGGTCAGTTCGTACTTCGCCGACCTCACCCTGCTCCACCCGCGTACCCGGCAGATGGTCACCGCAGCGGCGGGCGTCCAGTGGACCGTCGTCTCCACCGAGGTGGAGGCGCTCCAACTGGAGTACACGTGGATCAAGAAATACGATCCCCGCTTCAACGTGCGGTACCGGGACGACAAGACCTACCCCCTCCTGGCGGTGACGGTGGGGGAGGAGTTCCCCCGCGCGTTCGTCTACCGCGGACCGCGACGGGCCGGGACCCGGTACTTCGGTCCCTATTCCCACGCGTGGGCGATCCGGGACACGCTCGACACCCTCCAACGGGTCTTTCCGGTGAGATCGTGCACGGCCGGGGTGTTCAGGCGACAGGCCCAGCTGGGCCGTCCCTGTCTGCTCGGGTACATCGACAAGTGCGCCGCACCCTGCATCGGACGGGTGTCGGCCGAGGAACACCGCCGGATCGTCGACGAACTCTGCGACTTCCTCGCCGGACGCACCGACGTCATCATGAAGCGGATCGAGGCGCGGATGCTCAAGGCGTCCGAGGACCTGGACTTCGAGCGTGCGGCCCGGCTCCGGGACGACCTCGGCGCGATGAGACGGGCCATGGAGAAGCAGGCCGTCGTCCTGGGTGACGGGACCGACGCCGACGTCGTGGGCGTCGAGGTCGACGAACTGGAGGTGTCCGTCCAGGTCTTCCACGTCCGGAGCGGGCGCATCCGGGGCCAACGCGGCTGGGTGGTCGAGCACGCGCACGGGGTGGACGCCGACGGCCGGTTCGACCCGGCGCTCGCCGTCCCCGGCGTCGTCTCCGACTACCTCGCCCAGTTCTACGGCGGAGAGGCCGAGTTGGCCGGGGCCACCGAGTCCGGCGCCGACCTCGCTGCCGCCGTGCCCCGGGAGGTGTTGGTGCCGGCGCTGCCCGACGACGCGGACGAGCTCGCCGACTGGCTCTCCACCCTGCGTGGATCACGCGTGTCGCTACGGATACCGCAACGGGGCGACAAGAGGGCGCTGGCGGAGACGGTCCGCCGTAACGCGGTGGAGGCCCTGACCCAGCACAAGCTGCGCCGCAGTGGCGACCTGACCGCACGCTCGGCCGCCCTGCAGGAGATCCAGGAGACCCTGGAACTCGACACGGCACCGCTCCGGATCGAGTGCGTGGACATCTCGCACACCCAGGGCACCGACGTCATGGCCTCCCTGGTGGTGTTCGAGGACGGGCTGCCCCGCAAGAGCGA
>NZ_JAALDW010000492.1:0-3120 GCF_014145055.1 Dietzia sp. DQ11-38-2 | reverse complement strand
TCCGCCTCTACCGGATCCGCGAGGCGGCCGGCGACGGTCACTCCGACGACGTCGCGAGCATCGCCGAGGTGACCCGCCGACGGTTCCGGCGGCACCACGAGGAGCCGGTGGTGACACCGGACGACGCCGACGGGCCCGTCGACGACCGGGCCGACGCGGGTGAGGGGGCGGCCGGCAGATCCGCGCCCACCCGCCGCTTCGCCTACCCGCCCCAGCTCTTCGTCGTCGACGGCGGCCGACCCCAGGTGGAGGCGGCCGCCGAGGTCCTGTCCGAACTGGGCGTCAACGACGTCCCGGTGATCGGCATCGCCAAACGTCTCGAGGAGATCTGGCTGCCCGGAGAGGAGTACCCGGTCATCTTCCCCCGGCACGGCGAGGGACTGTTCCTGCTGCAACGACTCCGCGACGAAGCGCACCGTTTCGCGATCCGGGCCCACCGGGGAGCCAGATCCCGACGGATGACGACGTCGATCCTCGACGACGTGCCCGGGCTCGGACCCTCACGCCGGTCGGCGCTGCTGGAGAAGTTCCCCACCGTCTCGGCACTCCGCGCCGCCGGAGTGGACGACCTCTGCGCGGTCCCCGGGATAGGCCCCGGGGTCGCGGCGGCGATCCGCGCGACCCTGGGATCCCCGGACGCCCCGCCCGCGGACCAACCGGGTACGGACGGGGGACGGGCGGACATGGGAGACTCGGACCGTGAGGTCGACGACCGGACGAGCGACTCGAGGTGAACCATGGACGTGAACGATGAGGGACGCGAACTCCTACTCATCTGTGGGATGTCCGGTGCGGGCAAGGGCACGGCGTCGAAGGTGCTCGAGGAGTTCGGCTGGTACGTCGTGGACAACCTCCCGCTCCGTTTCGTCGGGGAGCTGGTGGATCGTCTCGCCGAGGCCCGCGAGGAACCCAGGAGGTTCGCGATCGTCGCGGACGTCCGCAGCCTCGGATTCGACGAGCACATCGGAGAACTGCTCGGGCGCTTCGACGGCCGCCCCGAGGCGAGGATCCTCTTCCTGGACGCCTCGGACGAGGCCCTGGTCAAGCGGTTCAACAACGTCCGGCGATCCCACCCGTTGCAGTCGGGGGACGGGCTGATTGACGGGATCCAACGGGAGCGCAAGGTGTTGGAGGGGATTCGCGGACGCGCGGACGTGGTGGTCGACACCACCTCGTTGAGCGTCCACGATCTCCGGCACCGACTCGAGAAGCCGTTCGGCGACCTGGGATTCGATTTCCACCTCACCGTCGAGTCCTTCGGCTTCAAGTACGGGGTGCCGGTCGACGTGGACATGCTGCTCGACATGCGGTTCCTGCCCAACCCGCACTGGATTCCCAAACTCCAGGCGCACACCGGCCGCGAGAAGCCGGTCCAGGACTACGTCCTGGCGGATCCGTCGATCGAGGAGTACCTGCGCGCAGCGGTCTCGATGATCGGCCTGGCGATGACCGGGTATCGCCGGGAGGGCAAGCGGTACATGACCATCGCCGTGGGGTGCACCGGGGGCAAACACCGCAGCGTCGCGATCTCCGAATCACTGGCCGGGAGACTGTCCGGCCTCGACTCCGTCGACGTCCACGTCCGCCACCGTGATCTCGGACGAGAGTGATCGGATGACACGTCAGAGCACGGCGGGGGCGCCGGATCGGCTGGGGTCGCTCGTCGCCCTGGGCGGGGGCCACGGGTTGTCCGCCACCCTCCGCGCCGGGCGTATGGTCGCCGAGCACGTGACCGCGGTGGTGACCGTGGCGGACGACGGTGGGTCCTCCGGGCGACTCCGTCGCGAACTCGACATCCTGCCGCCCGGCGACCTCCGGATGGCGCTGTGCGCACTCGCGGCCGATGACGACGAGCACGCTCAGCTGACCAGTCTGTTCCAGCACCGCTACGGGGGGACCGGGGCGCTGGCGGGACACGCCGTGGGCAACCTCGTCTTCGCCGGATTCTGGGAACTGCTCGGGGACCCCGTCGAGGCGCTCGACGCCGTCGGGGCGATGCTCGGGGTGACCGGACGGGTACTCCCCATGTCGCCGGTGGCCCTGGACATCGCCGCGGAGGTCGTCGGACTGGAAGCCGATCCCCGCGTGGTGCGCACGATCATCGGCCAGGTCGCGGTGGCCACCACGCCCGGCAGTGTGCGCCGGGTGCGGCTCATCCCCGCCGACCCGCCCGTGGCGGACGGCGTCGTGGAGGCGATCGAGGCGGCGGACATGGTCGTGCTGGGACCGGGCTCGTGGTTCACGAGCGTCATACCGAACGTGTTGGTCCCGGACATCGCCTCCGCGTTGGCCCGCACGTCCGCGACCAGGGCGCTCGTGCTCAACCTGGCGCCGCAGGTCGGTGAGACCGCCGGGTTCTCCGCGGAGCAGCATCTCCACGTGTTGCGCCAGCACGCTCCCGCGGTCGACGTGGACGTGGTGCTGGTGGACCCGCGGATGCCACTGAGCGACACCGAACGTGAACACCTCGACCGGGCGGCGGCGGGTCTGGGGGCGCGGGTCATGGTGGCGGACATCGCCCGGACAGCACCGGATGGGACGATGAAGCCCGTGCACGACCCCGCTCTGCTCGCCCGGGCGCTCGCCGCCACGGTGACGGCGGGGGCCGACGGATGACCGGAGAACGAAGGAGCAGGGCGTGTCACTGACCGCACAGGTCAAGTCCGAACTGGTGAGAGTCCCGGTCGGGAACGCGGAGACCAGGAAGGCGGAGATCGCCTCGCTCCTGCGTTTCGCGGGCACCCTCCAGGTCCTCTCGGGCCGCCTCGTGATCGAGGCGGAGGTCGATTCGGGCGAGATCGCCGAGCGACTGTCCGGCGAACTCGACTCGCTGTTCTCCGTGCCCTGCGAGATCCACCCGATCGGGGGAAGCGGCGGCAAGCCGGCCCGGAAGTTCGTCCTCCGGGTGATCGACCGGGGAGCGGACCTGACCCGCCAGCTCGGACTGGTCGACGCCGCCGGCCGCACCGTCAGGGGATTGCCCGCCGCCGTCGTCGGGGGATCCGTGGCGGCGGCGGAGGCCTCGTGGCGGGGGGCGTTCCTCGCCCACGGTTCCCTCACCAAACCCGGGCGGTCGTCGGCGTTGGAGGTGACCGCGCCCGGAGCGGAGGCCGCGATGGC
>NZ_JAALDW010000491.1:12776-16044 GCF_014145055.1 Dietzia sp. DQ11-38-2 | reverse complement strand
CGCCCAGACGGCCGCCACGAACGCCGCGCCGAGATGGATCCCGCCGCGCACCCACACCGGCAGGACTTCCCGCAGGTCCCGCCGGAAGTAGAGCCAGACGCCCAGCCCCGATCCGAACAGCGCCACCGCCGCCGTCCACAGCAGCGCCGCCGTCGGGGAGGACTCCCTCACGGCGAAGTCCGAGCCGGCGGAGCCGACCAACAGGGTCGCCAACCCCGTCATCAGTAACCCCGCCAGTGTCACCCCCGCCACGGCCGCGCCGGCCTCGCGCGCCCCCGGCTCCTCGACGTCGCCCAGGACGGCGCGGGTCTGCCGGGCCAACACCGCCACGTAGATCAACGGCGGCAACAGGGGCAGAAAGCCCAGGGACACCTCGTCCACGGTGAGGGGCACCCTGTTGACCACCAACCACTCCACGGCCACCACGGCGAACAGTGAGTCGAACCCCCGGGCGCTGAACACAAGCACGGCCAGGGTGAGCGCCGTCAGCACCAGCACGGAGACGATGACGGGCAGCGCGGCGGCGGCCGCCGTCCACAACAACGATCGGGCACCCGCCGGGGTCCGTCTCGCGGCGGGCCGGATGACACGTGGAGGGCTCACGCTGCCACCGTAGAGAACCGTCCACCCGCGGTACCCCCGGCACGCCGCGACCCCCGGCATCCGGGGATGGCGGGGGTCGGGTGGCGCATGCTCGCGGCGGTCCCTGCAGGACCACCACGAACGGATCACATGGCGTCGAGGAGCTCCTTGGCGAGCTGCGCGGTCTCGGACGGCGTCTTGCCGACCTTGACTCCTGCGGCCTCCAGGGCCTCCTTCTTGGCCTGAGCGGTGCCCGCGGAGCCGGAGACGATGGCGCCGGCGTGGCCCATCGTCTTGCCCTCGGGGGCGGTGAAGCCCGCCACGTAGCCGACGACCGGCTTGGTGACGTTGGCCTTGATGTAGTCGGCAGCCCGCTCCTCGGCGTCGCCGCCGATCTCGCCGATCATCACGATGACCTTGGTCTCCGGGTCGTTCTCGAAGGCCTCGATGCAGTCGATGTGGGTCGTGCCGATGATCGGGTCGCCACCGATGCCGATGGCGGTCGAGAAGCCGTAGTCGGCGAGCTCGTACATCATCTGGTAGGTCAGGGTGCCCGACTTGGACACGAGCCCGACCGGGCCCTTGCCCGCGATGTTGGCCGGGGTGATGCCGACCAGCGACTCGCCCGGTGTGATGATGCCCGGGCAGTTGGGTCCGATGATCCGGGTCTTGCCACCCTTGGCGAGGTTGTAGTTCCACGCGGTGGCGGTGTCCAGCACGGGGGCGCCCTCGGTGATGACCACGGCGAGCGGGATCTCCGCGTCCACGGCCTCGATGATGGCGTCCTTGGTGAAGGGCGGCGGGACGAACAGGATCGTCACGTCCGCACCGGTGGCCTCCATGGCCTCGGCGACGCCGCCGAAGACCGGCAGTTCCACGTCGTTGCCTTTCGCGTCCTTGTGGGACACGGTGGTGCCGGCCTTGCGGGCGTTGACGCCGCCGACGATCTGGGTGCCGGCCGCGAGCATGCGGGCGGTGTGCTTGCTGCCCTCGCCACCGGTGATGCCCTGGACGATGACCTTGCTGTCCTTGTTGAGGAAGATCGACATGTGTGTGAGGTCCTCTGCTTCTTACTTGGCGGCCAGCTCGGCGGCCTTGTCGGCGCCGGAGTCCATGTTGTCGGCCAGGGTGACGAGCGGGTGGTTCGCGTCGGCGAGGATCTTGCGACCCTCCTCGACGTTGTTGCCGTCTAGACGGACGACGAGCGGCTTGTTGGCCTCGTCGCCGAGGATCTCCAGAGCCTTGACGATGCCGTTCGCGACGGCGTCGCAGGCGGTGATGCCGCCGAAGACGTTGACGAACACGCTCTTGACCTGCTCGTCGCCGAGGATGACGTCGAGACCGTTGGCCATGACCTCGGCCGAGGCACCGCCGCCGATGTCGAGGAAGTTGGCGGGCTTGACGCCACCGTGGCTCTCGCCCGCGTACGCGACGACGTCGAGGGTCGACATGACCAGACCGGCACCGTTACCGATGATGCCGACCTGCCCGTCGAGCTTGACGTAGTTGAGGTCGTTCTCCGCGGCCTTCTGCTCGAGCGGATCCGTGGTGCCCGCGTCGGAGAAGTCCTCGAAGGACTCCTTGTGGCGGAACTCCGCGTTCTCGTCGAGGGTGACCTTGCCGTCGAGCGCCAGGATCTCGTCGTTCGGGGTGCGGACGAGCGGGTTCACCTCGACCAGCGTGGCGTCCTCCTTGACGAACACCTCGTAGAGCTTGGCGATCGTCACCGCAGCGGCGTCGAGCACCTCCTCCGGGAGGTGGCCGGCCTTCGCGATCTCGCGGGCCTTGGCCTCGTCGACGCCGACCGTGGGATCGATGTTGATCCGGGCGAGGCGGTCCGGGGACTCCTCGGCGACCTGCTCGATCTCGACGCCACCCTCGACCGAACACATGGCCAGGTAGTTGCGGTTCGCGCGATCGAGGAGGAAGGAGATGTAGTACTCCTCGGCGATGTCGCTGGCCTCGGCGACGAGCAGCTTCTTGACGATGTGGCCCTTGATGTCCAGGCCCAGGATGTCCTCGGCCCGGGCGCGGGCCTCCTTGGCGTCCTCCGCCAGCTTGACGCCGCCGGCCTTGCCACGGCCTCCGACCTTCACCTGTGCCTTGACGACGACAGGCTTGCCGATCTCGGCCGCGACCTTCTCGGCCTCCTCCGCGGTGTCCGCAACGCGCCCCGGGGTGGTGGGCACGTCATGCTTCGCGAAAAGAGCCTTTGCCTGGTATTCAAAGAGATCCATCAGCTCACCATCTTGACGTGGGTAGATTCGCCCGGCCCTGTTGTAAAGCCGAGTCCTTCCTCATCCTAGGCGCGGGGTGTGTCGCCCGTCGCACCCTGGGGGTGACCGTGTGTGCCCGGTCACACGAGCGCGCGGCCACGGAGGCACCGTGACCACCACTCGAGACCCGAGCATTAACTCCAAACCCCTTGACCACTGGAGTCACACCGGTGTGATCCACCCCTCCCTCGCCAGCCGGGTGTGACCTTGCGGCGCCGTTGCCGGTCCGTTACCTTGGGGGGCGTCTTGATCACGGAAAGATCACAGCACGACCTCAGAGGGGAAACGCCACCGGTGAAGAACGAGTCGCAGCACGTACCACCCGCGACTCCTGTCGTCGTACCCGCATCCGGTGCACACGCGGGAGGACGTCACCGCCTCCCCTCGCCCCCCCACGCACTGCGTGGTCG
>NZ_JAALDW010000491.1:0-12758 GCF_014145055.1 Dietzia sp. DQ11-38-2 | reverse complement strand
TCCGCCGTTCTGGCCGTCGCCGCCGGTGCCGCCGTGTCGGCAGCCTCTGCGGGCTCGGTCATGGACGTCGTGGGCACCCACTCCGCCGAGGCGGGCGACATCGCCCTCCTCGCCAACGGCGAGGCTGCCCCGGCGACCGGCGCGCCCGACGCTCCGTCATCCTCCACTCCCGCGACACCCTCCCTCCCCGAGCCCGTGGTCGTCTCGGCCCTCGACTCGGCAGCCGAGAACGCGCAGTCGGCCATGCTCTACGCCGGCACGGAGATCAACACCCAGCGTGAGATCGCCGAAGAGCAGGCCCGGCGTCCGAAGGTGGCTCTTCCCGCCGAGGGAACCTTCACCTCGGGTTTCGGCATGCGGTGGGGCGCGATGCACGCGGGGATCGACATCGCCAACTCCAACGGCACGCCGATCCTCGCGGCCACCGACGGAGTGGTGATCGATTCCGGCCCCGCTCAAGGGTTCGGGAACTGGATCCGGATCATGTCCGACGACGGCACGATGACCGTCTACGGACACATGGAGTCACTCGACGTCCGTGAGGGGGAGCGCGTCTACGCCGGTCAGCGGATCGCCGGCATGGGCAACATGGGCTTCTCGACGGGCTCCCACCTGCATTTCGAGGTGCTGCTCAACAACGGGTCCCAGCACGTCGACCCCGTCATCTGGTTGGCCCAGCACGGCATCTACCTCGCGGGCGCAGGAAGCGTGGAGGGTTCGAGCTCCATCCCCTTCGGCAGCTGACCCCGCGGCAGTAGACCCCCGGGGCAGTTGACCTCGGGGCAGCCGGCCCCCGGCAGGTCCCCCACTAGAGCTTCTGCATCGGGACTCCCCCGATCAGCATCAGTCGCACCGTCCCCGACGCGCCGAAGTCGATCGTCGCCGTCGCACGCGGACCGCTCCCGTCGCACGTGAGCACCTTGCCGAGCCCGTACTTGTCGTGCGTCACCCGATCCCCCGGCGCCAATTCCATGGTGGGCGCGGAGGACTTCGCCCTGGGGATCCCGGACGAGCGTCCGCCACCGGAGCCGAACCCGCCACCGGAACCGTAGCCACCCCCTGCACCGCCACCACCGAATCGGCGTCGCGGCGCGTACGAGTCGGAATCGCCGAACCCTCCGCCGCCGACCGGTTCCTCGCGTTGCCACTCGATCGCCTCGGAGGGGATCTCCTCGAGGAAGCGAGACCCGGGATTGGTCATGGGCTGGCCCCACGACGAACGCATCATCGCGCGGGTCAGGTAGAGACGCGTGCGGGCGCGGGTGATGCCCACGTATGCCAACCGCCGCTCCTCGGACAGCTCCGCCGGATCCCCGAGGGCACGCATGTGCGGGAACAGGCCGTCCTCCATCCCGACGAGGAACACCACCGGGAACTCGAGGCCCTTGGCGGTGTGGAGGGTCATGAGGGTGACCTGCCCCTGGTCCTGATCGGGGATCTGGTCGGCGTCCGCCACCAGCGAGACCCGCTCGAGGAAGGCCGCCAGCGAACCCGGCTCGGCGAGGCCCTCGTCCAGATCGGCCTCGCGGTCGCCGAAACCCAGCTCCCGCGCAGACCGCTGGAGCGCGGCCTCGGAGGAGAACTCCCGGCCCACACCCACCAGCTCGTTGAGGTTGTCCAACCGCGCCGCGTCCTGCGGGTCGTTGGAGGCCTCCAACTCGGCGCGGTACCCGGTGCGCTCCAGTACGGCTTCGACCAGGGCGCCGACGTCGGGGGCCGAATCCTCGCCTCCGGGGTGGTCTGAGCCGGCCATGCCCCCACGCAGCTCATCGAGCAGCGAGACGAACCCCGCGATCGCCTTGGCCGATCGCGTCGGCAGCAGCGCCACCCTGCCCTCGGCGGCGTCCCGCAGGGCTTCTCCGAAGCCGATGGCCCGCTGTTCGGCGTGGACCACCACACAGGCCTCCGCGCGGTCGCCGATCCCCCGCCGCGGCGTGTTGAGGATGCGGCGCAGAGCCACCGTGTCGTCCGGGTTGGCGAGCACCTTGAGGTAGGCGACCACGTCGCGCACCTCCTTGCGCTCGTAGAACCGGGTGCCCCCGACGACCTTGTAGGGCAGTCCCAGGCGGACGAACACGTCCTCGATCACACGGGAGGAGTTGTTCGTCCGGTAGAACACCGCCACGTCGGAATACCCGGCCACCCCGGAGTCCACGAGCCGGTCGATCTCCCCGGCGATGAACCGCGCCTCGTCGTGTTCATTGTCCGCCACGTATCCCACGAGCAACTCGCCGGTTCCCTCGTCGGTCCAGAGGTTCTTCTCCCTCCGGCCCGGGTTGCGGGAGATCACGGCGTTGGCGGCGGAGAGAATCGTCTGGGTCGAGCGGTAGTTCTGTTCCAGCAGGATTGATCGGGCGTCCGGGTAGTCGTGCTCGAAGTCCTCGATGTTGCGGATGGTGGCCCCGCGGAAGGCGTAGATGGACTGGTCGGCGTCTCCCACCACGCAGAGTTCGGCCGGTGCGACCCCGGCCGCGGCGTCGTCACCGGCCCCCGCCGCCCCGCCGACCAGAGTGCGGACGAGGATGTACTGGGCGTGGTTGGTGTCCTGGTACTCGTCCACCATGACGTGGCGGAACCGGCGCCGGTAGTAGGCCGCCACCTCCGGGTGCGACCGAAGCAGCGCCACGGTCTCCCCGATCAGGTCGTCGAAGTCGAAGGCGTTGGCCGCCTGTAGCCGCGCCTGGTACTCGGTGAACACCGCCGCGACCGTCTGCCCGGTCCGGTCCGAGTCCTCCAGCGCACGATCCATGGCCTCCGACGGCTCACGGAGTTCGTTCTTGTGGTTCGAGATGGCCGCGGCGAGCATCCGCGGCGTGAACTTCTTGATGTCGAGGTTCTGCTCCTTGGCGATCATGCCGAGCAGGCGACGGGAATCGTCCGAATCGTAGATCGTGAAGTTGGAATTGCGGGTACCCAGGAGCGCGGACTGGGCGCGCAGGATCCGCACGCAGATCGAGTGGAACGTGGCCACCCACATCCGCTCGGCGTGGGAACCCACCAGGCCGGAGACCCGCTCCCGCATCTCCGCGGCGGCCTTGTTGGTGAACGTGATGGCGAGGATCTGCCCCGGGTGCGCGCCCCCCTCGGCCAGCAGGTAGGCGATCCGCCTGGTCAGCACGCTGGTCTTACCCGAGCCCGCGCCGGCCACGATCAACAACGGGCCGCCGCGGTGCGTGACCGCGGCGACCTGCTGTGGGTTGAGCCCGTCGAGGAGGGGCGAATCGACAGAGGTGCGGCTGGCTGGAGCTGAAACGCTGGCTGGAGCGGAGGCGGAGTGGGTCATCGTGGTGTCCAATCTACCCACCCGCTCCGACAGCCCGATCTCAGCGCGGGCGGTCCCCCATGAACTCCTCGACCTGCGCTGCCGTCGCCGTCAGAGTCGGATCGTTGTCCAGGTAGTGCTTCGTCTCGCGGACGATGAGACCGGAGAGGACCAGGAGTCCGATGAGGTTCGGGATGGCCATCAGGCCGTTCATCACGTCGGCGAAGTTCCACACAACCTCGAGCTCGACGACCGCACCCACGAACACCACGCACGTGAAGACCATCCGGTAGGGAATGACCCCCCCGGCGCCCACGAGTCGCTCGACACACCGCTCGCCGTAGTACGACCAGCCGAGGATCGTCGAGAAGGCGAAGAACGCGATCGCCACCGCCACGAGCTTGTCGCCGTACGGCATCGCCTCGGCGAACGCGTCGGCGGTCATGGTGCCGGCCGTGTCACTCCCCCGCTCCCACACCCCGGAGGTGACGATCACCAGGCCGGTGAAGGTGACGACGATGATGGTGTCGATGAAGGTCTGGGTCATGGACACCAGGCCCTGACGGGTCGGGTGGGTGGTCTTGGCCGCGGCGGCCGCGATGGCCGCGGAGCCCATACCGGACTCGTTGGAGAAGATGCCCCGCGCCACGCCCATCTGGATGGCGTACATGATCGCGGCACCGGCGAAGCCACCCACCGCGGACGTGCCGGTGAAGGCCTCGGTGAAGATCTGCCCGAACGCCCCGGGGATCGCGTCGGCGTTGAGCACAAGGACGACCATCCCGCCGAGCAGGTACAGCACGATCATCAGGGGGACGAACCCTGCCGTGACCCGGCCGATGGACTTGATGCCGCCGAGAAGGACCGCACCGGTGAGGACGAACAGGATCACGCCGGAGGCCACGACGGGGATGCCGAAGGAGTTGTCGAGCTGGGCCGCCACCGCGTTGCCCTGCGTCATGTTTCCGATGCCGAAGCTCGCCAGGACCGCGAACACCGCGAAGACGAGAGACAGGACGAGTCCCACCCGGGCGCCGGTCCGGCCGAACAGATCGGCGAATCCCCGGTGGAGGTAGTACTGCGGACCACCGGACTGCTCGCCACGGGCGTCGGTCACGCGGTACCGCACCCCCAGGAAGGCCTCCGAATACTTGGAGGCCATTCCCACGAGGGCGGTGACCCACATCCAGAAGAGCGCGCCGGGCCCGCCCAGGGAGATCGCCGTCGCGACACCGACGATGTTGCCCACGCCGACCGTCGCGGCGAGCGCGGTGGTCAACGCCTGGTACTGGCTGATGTCACCCGCGCCGCCGTCGTCCCGGCGCCGGAGCAGCCCCAGGTTGAGCGCGGGGCCCAGTTTGCGGAACTGGATCGCGCGCAGCCTGATCGTGAGGAACAGGCCGGTGCCGAGCAGCAGCGGGATGAGGACGAATGGTCCCCAGATCACGGATCCGATGTCCGCGAGAAGCGTGTTCAAGTTGTCCACGGGCGGCAACATTAGACTGTCCTGAGGGTCCAGCGGAAGAGAGTGGGATGATTACGACATGAACCCTGACCCCGCCGGCACGGACGATCCGTTGTCCGAGGCCCAGATCCAGGAGCTCCGTCTGGAGATCGACCGGTTGGACGCAGAGATCCTGGACGCGATAGTCCGCCGCAGCGAGATATCCAAGCGCATCGGCCGCACGCGGATGAAGTCCGGCGGCACCAAGCTGGTCCACACCCGCGAACTCAAGGTCTACGAGCGCTTCTCTTCCCTCGGCCAGGAGGGGCAGACCCTCGCGGGGATGCTCCTGCGCCTGGGTCGCGGGCGACTGGGCTGAGACCCGGACCGACGCGTCCGGCGGTGGAGGCGAACCCCAACCACGTGTGGTGGTTGTTCGCCCAGCACCAGCCCACCTTCGGGGCCCCCTTGCTCTCCCGACCGTCGCGGCCCGTCCCCCCGCTGATCCACAGTGCCGGGGTCCGGGCGTCCAGCGCTCCGTCGGCCTTGCGCTTCCGCGACCCGATGCACATGAAGCACCTGCCGGGTTCGAGCATCTCCGGCTGTTGGAGCAGCCAGCTCACCCCCTCGGAGATGGTCAGCGGAGTGCGCCCCCGCCGGGCGAACTCGGCGTGCGCGTCGGTCGGGGTCCAGCCCAGCATGTCGTCGTCACGTGTCACGTCATCGACCAGGTAGAGCGGGGCGTCCGGCACCCGGACGTCGTCGGTCGGTGTGAACTCGGCCAGGTCGGACATGTCGACCACGACGAAACCGGCCCTACCCTCACGTCGCAGCAGGCTCACGAGTTGAGCGGTGGGAACTAACGAGGGGTGGACCGCCAGCACCGGCCTTCCCACGGCCACGTCGGCGGGGAGTGACGCGGCGTGCTCCCGCAGCCGCCCGGCGGTGATCCCGGCGAGCCCGGGCACGCCCAGCTCGACCAGTCGTTCCACCTGGGGCGAGACGGAGGAGTCGGACGGAGGAGTCATGGGGGTCACGTGTGTGGAACGGACAACGCGGCCCCCGTATTCCCGACTAGCCTCGCATACGGACGGCGGGCGACCCCCGGGCGGCGAGACTGGGCAGGAGCGGTTATGACGGACATCAGCACGACCCCGCAGTGGTCGGACATCGAGGGCCTCGTTCCGATGATCGGTGGCGTGACCCTCCGCGAGTTGTTCGCCGCCGACCCGGAGCGGGGTCGCCGCATGACGGTCACCGCGGGCGACCTACACATCGATCTGTCCAAGCACCTGGTCACCGACGAGGTCATGAGCGCGCTGACCGAGCTGGCCCACGCCGCCCGTCTGCCGGCGCAGCGGGCCGCGATGTTCCGGGGTGACCGGATCAACACGACCGAGGACCGATCCGTCCTCCACACCGCGCTCCGTCTCCCCGCCGACGCCGAGCTCGTCGTCGACGGACGGGACGTGGTGGCCGACGTCCACGGGGTCCTCACCCGGATGGCCGATTTCGCCGAGCGGGTCCGCTCCGGCGAATGGACGGGGCACACGGGGGCGCGGATCGACACCGTGGTCAACATCGGCATCGGGGGCTCGGACCTCGGTCCCGTGATGGTCGACAGGGCCCTGCGCCACCTGCAGACCGCGGGCGTCCGCGCACGCTATGTCTCCAACGTGGACCCTGCGGACCTCTCGGACGTGCTCTCCGAGGTCGACCCCGCCACCACTCTCGTGGTCGTGGCCTCCAAGACCTTCACCACGCAGGAGACCATGGCCAACGCCCATGCCGCGCGCCGGCACTTCGTCGAGGCGCTCGGGTCACAGGACGCGATCGCGTCCCACTTCGTGGCGGTGTCGACCGCCACCGAGAAGGTGGCCGACTTCGGGATCGCGGCGGAGAACATGTTCGAGTTCTGGGACTGGGTCGGGGGCCGGTACTCGGTGTCGTCGGCGATCGGCCTGTCGGTGATGATCACGGTGGGACCGGCGGCATTCGTGGAGCTGCTCGAGGGCTTCCACACCATGGACCTGCACTTCGCGACCGAGGCACCCGAGCACAACGCGCCGGTCCTCATGGCCCTGCTCGGCATCTGGTACACCTGCTTCCTCGGAGCCCAGTCCAAGGCCGTGATCCCCTACGCCCAAGGGCTTCTCCGCTTCCCCGCCTACCTGCAGCAGCTCACCATGGAGTCCCTCGGCAAGTCGGTCCGGCTCGACGGCTCCGACGTCTCCTACCCCACCGGTGAGGTCTACTGGGGCGAGCCCGGCACCAACGGCCAGCACGCCTTCTTCCAGCTCCTGCATCAGGGCACCCAGCTCGTCCCGGTGGACTTCATCGGTATCGCCCGCCCGGTGACGGACCTGCCCGCCGCGGACGGCGCCGGCTCGATGCACGACATGCTCGTTGCCAACCTCTTCGCCCAGTCCCGCGTGCTGGCGTTCGGCAAGACCGAGGAGGAGGTGCTCGCGGAGGGGGTCGACCCCGAGCTCGCGCCCCACAAGGTCATGCCCGGCAACCGGCCGTCCACCACGATCCTCGCCCCGTCGCTCTCACCCGGGGTCCTCGGCCAGCTCATCGCGCTGTACGAACACGTGGTGTTCACCCAGGCCGCCGTGCTGGGCATCAACGCCTTCGACCAGTGGGGGGTCGAGCTGGGTAAGGCGCAGGCCGGCGAGCTCCTGCGGGCTCTGACCGCCGAGAGGCACCCGGGAGACGGTTTCGATTCCTCGACGGATTCTCTCGTGGAGATCTACCGCGAGGCCCGCGGTCGCCGCTGAGTCGGCCCTCCTCGCCCACGAAGGGCTCGTAACCGGGTGTCGTACCCCGGTGCGATCATTCCCGCATGAGCACCGTCTACTGCACCGCCACCAGCCTCGACGGGTACATCGCCGACGACGAGGAGAGCCTCTCCTGGCTGTTCGCGACCTCCGGCGGGGCAGATCCCACAGGTGGCACACCGACCGAGCCCGACCCCGCGCTCCCCGCCCTCCACTTCGACCGCTTCTATTCCGGCGTCGGTTCACTCGTCTGCGGGGTCAACACGTTCGAGTGGGTGCGCCGCGACCTCACGAAGGACGGCCGACCGTTCGTCTGGCCCTACTCCGTGCCGAGCTGGGTCGTCACCCACCGCGATCTCGATCCCGTCGACGGAGTCGAGTTCGTCGCCGGTGACGTCGGCGATCTGCACCCCCTCCTGGTCGATGCCGCCGGCGGCGGGGATGTCTGGGTGGTCGGTGGTGGCGACCTCGCGGGCCAGTTCGCCGACCGGGGGTTGCTCGACCGGGTCTGGATCCACCAGTGTCCGGTCGTCCTCGGTTCCGGGCGTCCCCTGCTGCCCCGCCGGCTCCGTCTTCGCCGTCGGCAGCTCGAGGCGCAGGGCCAGTTCACAGCGATGCTGTTCGACGTGGTGGGCCCCGAGGCGCGCCCCACCCGCTGACCGGGCCGCCTACCGGGCCGTAGCGCTGACCTGCGTGCACGCCTGCGTTCTCGCCTGCCCGAGTCTCGGCGATGACCAGTCCACACCCCTTGAACATTCGAACCTGTGTGCGTAGTATCGAACGTACATTCGATAGGCGTCGGACACTCGATGGTGACGGGGGGTGCGGTATGGACGGCGACGAGAACCCGTTCACGGGCAGCGCTTCCCTCGGCTCCTCCGGAGTCGATCCGCTGACCAGGTTGACCACCTCGGTTCGTGCCGGCTGGGAGGCGGAGAACCGGGCCGCTGCCCGGCGATTGTCGGCCTGCTACGACCTGCTGCTGGAGTGCCTGCGCCGCGACCACTCGGGCGCCGGCCCGGAGTCCCCGCCCGGCCACGCGGTGGTCGACCCGTTCGATGTGGCCACCGGGTACGTGGTGGCAGCGATGGCCGTCTCCACCCTGCGGGCCGAATCGATGGTCTCCTTCGCCGCGGACCTGCACCAGCGCTACCCCGCCGTCCTCGCAGCCCTGGCCTCAGGGCGCCTGGACCAGCGCGCCGCCGAACTGCTGGCCCGCCAGATGGCCACCGTCGATCCCTCGGTCCTCCCGCAGGTTCAACAGGATGTCGTCGACGACTACCTGGCCGCGATCGAGGCCGGCGAACGCCTCGGGGCGCGAGCGATTCGCGATGCGGTGGACGCGGTCATCGCCCGACACGACGCCGACGGCATCCGCAGGCGCAAGGAGGACGCCAGCCGTGCCCGCGGAGTGCGCATCAACAAGGGCGCCGACGGCATGTCCACCGTGTCGGCCATCCTTGCCACCGAAGAGGCGGCGGTCCTCGCCGAGGCGATCGACCAGCGCGCTGCCGAACACGCCGCCGCCGAAGCCGCCGCCGCCACCACCGAGGGGACCGGCCAGCCGGACCCGGACTACTACTACTCCAAGGCCGAACGCCGCGCGGACGCGCTGCTGTCACTCGTGTGTGGCGACAGCCCGCAGCCCGGCAGTTCGGACCATCCCGTGTCGCCGCTGCGACCCAAGGTCACCGTGATCGCTCCCGGCAACACCGGCGCGGACAACCCCGGTGCCGACGGCGACGGGGTGCGGGTGGAGTTCACCCGGACGGGCGAGGCCGCGCTTCAGGCTCTGCTGGACATGCTGAACATCAGCGACGGTGCCAGCGTCGAGAAGGTCGACCCCCGCATCGGTGCCGCCGACGACGCCGGCCGCGGCCTCAAGTACCGGCCCGGAGCCGAGTTGGCACGCCGCATCAGGCTGCGCGACGGAACCTGCCGCCACCCCGGGTGTGCGGTTCCAGCCGATGATTGTGACATCGATCATGTCCGACCGTTCGACCACGCCGACCCTGCCCGGGGCGGGCCGACCGAAGAGCACAACCTCATGTGTCTGTGTCGGCGTCACCACCGGTTCAAGACCTTTTCCGACTGGATCTACAACCTGGAGCCCGAGGGAGGTCTCACCGTCGTCACCCCCGATGGGGCGACCATGACGACCCGACCCTCCGGGCCGCTCGGGGCCTACCGCCGCGAGCAGGCCCGCGCGGAGTCCCAGGCCTGGAATAGGCAACAGCAGCGAAACCCGGACCCGACCACCACAGGCGGTGAAGCACGGCCGGAGCCCACTTATTGGTCTCGCCGAGCGCTCCGCCTGAACGCCGAGCGCGCCCGCGCACATGGATCGGCGGACACCCGCTTCGTCGACCACGGTCGCTGGTGGCGGCGGAACGCGCCCGTGGTCAGCACGGTCGAGGACGAGGTCCGGGCCCTACTCGACGACCTCCTCAGCCCGCCGCCCTTCTAGCAGGTCAGACGAACCTGCGGCTGATCTTCTCCGGCAGGAGTGTCAACAGGGGACCGATCGCCTTCCAGGGCTTGGCGGGGACGAGTGCCCGAGTGGGCTCGGCGTCGATCGTCCTCACCAGCGCGTCGACGCCCTCGTCGAATTCGGTCATCAGTGAGGTCTTGACCGAGCGGTTGATGTCGGTGCGGATGTACCCGGGGAGGATGTCGGTGACCTTGATGCGGCTGCCCGCGCTGTCGAGTTCGGCGTGCAGGCCCTGCGCCAGCGAGGACACGAACGCCTTGGTGGCGCCGTAGGTGTTCTGGGCCTTGGGCATACCGCGCAGGGAGCTCACGGACGAGATGAACACCAGGTGCCCCTCACCCCTCTTGTTCATGAGCTCCATCGCGGCCTCGGCCTGGTTGAGGGTGCCGATCACGTTGACCATCGCGGTCTCGCGATTGGCGTGCGCCTTGCCGGTGCCGATGGACGCCCCCTTCCCGAGTCCGGCGTTGAGGACAAAGCGGTCGATGCCTCCGAGCTCCGCGTCGAGCTCACCGAACACCCGCTCCACCGCGTCGCCATCAGCCACGTCGAGTTCGCGGACCGCTACCGTGATCGAGGGGTTGGCGGCCACGAGCTCGGCGCGGAGCTCCTCGAGGCGGTCGAGGCGGCGGGCGCACAGCGCCAGGCTCTTGCCCTGCGCGGCCCAGCGACGGGCCATACCCTCGCCGAGACCCGCGCTGGCTCCGGTGATCAGAATCGTGTTGCGGTCGGTCACAGGTTCTCCTCCGTTGGCGATGGCCCCAGTGTGGCACGCCCCGGTTGGCACGACGGGCAGCGGTAGGCGATGCGATCGAGCGAATCGCTCGGTTCATCGGGGTCGGCGAGACCACCCAGTCGGAACGTCTCCACCTGGGTCCCACACCTGCGGCAGGGTTTGCCGTCCCGCCCGTACACCCACAGCTCCCTCCCGCGGCGCGTGTCGCCGGTCGTGACCCGGACGGAGCGGTCGGCATTGGCGAGGAGCATCCGCCGGGCGAGGACCACCACCGCGCGCAGATCCGGCACCGCCTCGACGGGCTCCCTCGGGTCGAGGCCTCGCAGAAAGCAGAGCTCGGCGCGGTAGACGGTGCCGATCCCGGCGAGATTCCTCTGGTCCAACAGTGCCTCCCCGATCGTCCGGGTGGGCCGCTCACCGATTCGCCTGATCACCTCCGCGACGCTGGCGTCCGGGTCCCAGTCCCGCCCCAGGAGATCGGGGCCGAGGTGGTCGACCGCCCGATCGGCCTCGGACGGGTCCAGTGCGCGCAGCACTCCGAGTTCGGTGCCCACCACCTCGACGTCACCCGCACGCAGAAGCAGCCGGACGGTGTGCGCGGGGAACCGCCACCGCTCTCCCGCACGATGGATGTGGATGCGGCCCTCCATCTTCAGGTGGATGTGCAGGGTGACGGGGTCCCGACCCTGCGCGTCGGGGCCGACGACGACGAAGAGGTGCTTGCCGCGGGACCGGGCGGTGACCACGGCCCTGCCCCGCAGGTCCACCGCTGCGAATCGGGGGACTCGCAGCTCGGACTTGTCGAGGGTCCGTCCGGCCAACGCCCGGTCGACCCGCTTGGCCACCCTGTAAACGGAATCACCCTCCGGCACCGTCGCCCCCTCTGTCCACTGTGTCTGCTCTGTCCACTGTGTCTGCCCTGGCCGCTCTCCGAATCGCCGAGTTCACCATCCCAGAGCGCGGCACTCCACGACGCCGGCGGTCTCGATCTGGACTGTCGCGTGCTCGATTCCGTGGGCTTCCCGCAGGACGCGCCGCGCCTCCTCAAGGATTCCGGCGTGCTGCGCCCCGGGGGCGATCACCAGGTGGACCGTCCCGACATCCATTCCGGAGGTCAGGGTCCACAGATGCAGGTCGTGCACCCCCTCCACGCCGGGCACCGACGCGAGTTCGGACTCCACCGCAGCGGGGTCGACCCCGGCGGGCGCGTGCTGGGCCAGCACCGCGACGACCTGTCGACCGAGGATCACCGCTCGGATGACGATGAACGCGGCGATCGCCACGGCCACCACGAGATCCCACACGGTCGATCCGGTGGCCCGGATGAGCAGCGCGGCCGCGATCACCCCCACCGATCCGGCCGCGTCGGCCAGGACCTCGAGATACGCGCCGCGGACCGCGAGGCTCTCCGATGAACCGCTGCGCAGCAGGAGTAGCGAGACGACGTTGACGACCAGTCCCATCGCACCCACGATCAGCATGGTCCCGGTGGCGACGTGCGCGTCCGAACCCAACCGGCTGAACGCCTCGACCAGGACGTACACGCCCATTCCGCCCATGATGAGGACCGCGAGCGCGGAGGCGAAGATCTCCACCCGATAGTGGCCGAACGTCCGTCGGCCGGAGCGGTCCGGACGCGAAGCGATCACCGTGGCCGCGAGCACTGCGCCCAGCGCCACCACGTCCGCCCCCATGTGGCCGGCATCGGAGAGTAGCGCCAGGGAGCCGGAGATGACGCCGGCGATCAGCTCGACGACGAAGAACACCGAGGTCAGAGCAAAGGCGCACGCCAGCCTCACCCGGTAGCGAGCCCCGGCGTGGCCGGACGGTTGCGTGCTCACCGAGCCGTGCGTGTGGGCGGAGCCGTGCGCGTCGGCGGGGCCGCGGGTGTGGGCGGAGCCGCGGGTGTGGCTTCCGTGTGAGTGCCCTATCCCCATTCCAACGCCCCTCTCTATATATGCATTGATGCGCATATCTTAACTCGTTGGCGTGGGTGACTCAATGGCCGAGGCGTGGGCCATCACCGCCGGGGGCGGAGTGCCTCA
>NZ_JAALDW010000490.1:1850-5003 GCF_014145055.1 Dietzia sp. DQ11-38-2 | reverse complement strand
CAGGCCGTCCTCGCCACCTGGCGGATGCTGCTCGACTCGGGTCGTCTGCAGGACGGCGAACCGCACCTGGCCGGAACGGCCCGCACCCCCGTCACCAGGTTGTCCCCGACCACCGCGCACGAGGTCGGCGTCGCGGACGGCGAGCCACTGACCGTGACCACCGGACGCGGATCGATCACCCTGCCGTGCGCGGTCACCGAGATGCCCGATCGCGTGGTGTGGGTGCCGCAGAACTCGCCCGGATCGGCCGTCAACGCCACGCTCGCCGCGGCCGCGGGAGACGTGGTCCGGATCGTCGCCGGGGAGGTGGCCCCGTGACGACGGCCGCGCACCCGGACCTGTCCGCGTTCGGCATCGACCCGTGGTGGTTGGTGCTGGCCAAGGTGCTCGCGGTCTTCGCGTTCCTGGTGGTCACGGTGCTCGCCGCGATCTACCTCGAGCGCAAGGTCATCGCCTGGATGCAGATGCGGGTGGGACCCAACCGGGTCGGGCCTCTGGGCATGCTGCAGAGCCTGGCCGACGGCGTGAAGATCGCCCTCAAGGAGGGGCTGATCCCCGCCGGGGTGGACAAGCCGATCTTCCTGCTGGCCCCGGTCATCGCCGTGATCCCCGCGTTCATGGCGTTCGCGGTGATCCCCTTCGGGCCCGAGGTCTCGATCGCCGGTCACCGGACTCCGCTGCAGCTCACCGATTTGAACGTGGGGGTGCTCTACATCCTGGCCGTCACGTCGATCGGGGTGTACGGGATCGTGTTGGCCGGCTGGTCCTCCGGTTCCACCTACCCGCTGCTCGGGGGGCTCCGCTCCACCGCGCAGGTGATCAGCTACGAGATCGCGATGGCACTGTCCTTCGTGGGTGTGTTCCTGTTCGCGGGGACCATGTCGACCTCGGGCATCGTCGCCGCCCAGGCCGAGGTCTGGTTCGTGTTCCTCCTGGCGCCCTCGTTCCTCATCTACGTCATCTCCATGGTCGGCGAGACCAACCGCGCGCCCTTCGACCTTCCCGAGGCCGAGGGCGAGCTGGTCGGGGGGTTCCACACCGAGTACTCGTCGCTGAGGTTCGCGATGTTCATGCTGGCCGAGTACGTCAACATGACCACGGTCTCGGCACTCGCGGCCACCCTGTTCCTCGGCGGTTGGCAGGCCCCCCTGCCGTTCTCCCTGATCGACGGCGCGGACTCCGGGTGGTGGGCGCTGCTGTGGTTCGTCATCAAGGTGTGGGGCTTCATGTTCCTGTTCATCTGGCTGCGGGCCACCCTGCCGAGGCTCCGTTACGACCAGTTCATGGGATTCGGCTGGAAGGTGCTCATCCCCGTCTCCCTGGCGTGGGTGATGGCCGTGGCGAGCATCCGGGCCTTCTCGAACGCCGGGTACGACGGGGTGGCCATCGCCCTGGTGACCGTCGGTCTGATCGCGGTGGTCGTGATCGTGCTGGCCCTCCGCTCGCGCATCGGCACCCGCCCGAGCCGCGGGGGGTCCGCCACGGACCGTTCCGACCGATCACGGGTATCGACCGGGTCCGGCGACCCGGCCTACAACCCGGTGGCGGGCGGGTTCCCCGTCCCGCCGCTGCCCCACCAGCGCACCTCATCGGAGGAGGCCCGCAATGCCTAGGATCCCGAGGGTCCTCGAGCCGCTCGCCGGGTTCGGCGTCACGTTCGCGACGATGTTCCGCAAGAAGCACACCGAGCAGTACCCGGAGGAGAAGGTCCCCACCGCCCCCCGATACCACGGCCGCCATCAGCTCAACCGCTACGCCGACGGCCTGGAGAAGTGCATCGGCTGCGAGCTGTGCGCGTGGGCCTGCCCGGCGGACGCGATCTACGTGGAGGGCGCCGACAACACCGAGGCCGAGAGGTACTCACCCGGCGAGCGCTATGGGCGGATCTACCAGATCAACTACCTGCGCTGCATCGGGTGCGGGCTCTGCGTGGAGGCCTGCCCGACCCGCGCGCTGACCATGACCAACGACTACGAGATGGTCGGCGACGACCGGGCCGGGCTCATCTACGAGAAGCAGGACCTCCTGGGCCCGATGCTCGACGGGATGGTCCCCGCCCCGCACGACATGGCCCCGGGGACGACGCACGCCGACTACTACCGTGGCGACGTCCTGGGGACCGCGTCGAGCGGACCCGATGGCGGGAGCAGGTCGTGATGGCCGGGGACTCGGTGTCCACCGGGGAGTCGGTCCTGTTCTGGGTGCTCGCGGTCGTAGTGGTCGTCGGGGCCCTCGGGGTGATCTCCGCCACCAAGGCGGTCTACTCCGCGCTCTGCCTGGCCATGACGATGGTCGCCCTGGCCGTGCTGTACATGGCGCAGGGGGCGGTGTTCCTGGGCGTCGGCCAGATCGTCGTCTACACCGGCGCGGTGATGATGCTGTTCCTGTTCGTGGTGATGCTCATCGGGGTGGAGTCCTCGGAGTCCCTGGTGGAGCGGATCCGAGGCCACCGCGTGGCCGCGATCGTCGCCGGGCTCGGTTTCGGGGTCCTCCTGGCGACCGGGCTGGCCCGCGCGCAGCTGCCCCCGTTCACCGGTTTCGGCGCCGACCACGACGACGTGCCCGCCCTGGCCACGCTGCTGTTCACCCGCCACGTGTGGGCGTTCGAGCTCACCGGGGTCCTGCTGATCATCGCCACCCTGGGCGCCATGGTGCTGGCACACCGCGAGCGGTTCTCCGGACGCCGCACCCAGCGCGAGATGTCCGAGCAGCGGTTCCTCGACTGGCAGCACGACGGCACCGCCCGGGTGACGCCGCCGCCCAGCCCCGGCGTGTACGCGCGTCGCAACTCCGCGGACTCCCCGGCCCGCCTGCCCGACGGCTCGGAGGCCACGGACTCGGTGAGCGAGGTGTTGCGACGGCACGGTTCCGACCGCGAGCTGGGCTCCGGCGACACGGCAGGGCCCGACGAGGGGGGACGACCGTGAACCCCGAGAACTACCTCTACCTCTCGGCCATCCTGTTCACCATCGGCGCGGCCGGGTTCCTGCTGCGGCGCAACGCGATCGTGGTGTTCATGTGCATCGAGCTCATGCTCAACGCCACCAACCTCGCGCTCGTGACGTTCGCCCGGATGCACGGCGACGTGGGCGGACACGTGTTCGCGTTCTTCGTCATGGTGGTGGCCGCGGCCGAGGTCGTGATCGGCCTGGC
>NZ_JAALDW010000490.1:763-1805 GCF_014145055.1 Dietzia sp. DQ11-38-2 | reverse complement strand
GTCGGCCTCGATCGACGACGCCAGTCTGCTCAGGTATTGAGGACGCGCCGATGACTCCTGATGTGACGTTGTGGCTGATCCCCGGCCTGCCGCTGCTCGGTGCCACCCTCCTGCTGCTCCTGGGGCGCCGCAGCGACCCGTGGGGCCACCTGCTGGGCTGCGCCACCGCGCTCGCCGCGTTCGGTGCGGCCGTCTGGCAGTTCGGTGCCATGGCCGGCCGCGGGCTCGCAGACCGGACCCTGCAGCAGACACTGTTCACCTGGATCTCGGTGGGCGACCTCACCGTGGACATGGGCTTGCGACTGGACCAGCTCTCCATGGTGTTCGTCCTGCTGATCACCGGCGTCGGCCTGCTCATCCACGTGTACTCGACCGGGTACATGGCCGCCGATCCCGCGCGACGGAAGTTCTTCGCCTACCTCAACCTGTTCCTGGCCGCGATGCTGCTGCTGGTGATGGCGGACGACTTCCTGGTGCTCTACCTGGGATGGGAGGGCGTGGGACTGGTCTCCTACCTGCTCATCGGGTTCTGGCAGCACAAGCCGTCCGCGGCCACGGCGGCCAAGAAGGCCTTCGTCGTCAACCGCGTCGGCGACATCGGGCTCGCCGTCGCGCTGATGGTGATGGTGACCCAGCTGGGGACCCTGTCCTTCGACGGGGTCTTCGCCGCGATCGACGGTGGGACCGTCGCGGCGGGTGTGGACGGCGTCGCGCCCGACCTCGGCCCGGGCGTGGTCACCGCACTCGGACTGCTGTTGCTGCTGGGCGCCTGCGCCAAGTCCGCCCAGGTGCCGCTGCAGTCGTGGCTCGGGGACGCCATGGAGGGCCCCACCCCGGTCTCCGCCCTGATCCACGCGGCGACCATGGTCACCGCCGGGGTCTACCTCATCACCCGGGCCAATCCGATCTTCGACGCGGCACCGGCGGCGCGGACGGCGGTGATCGCCGTCGGCGCGGTGACGCTGCTGTTCGGCGCGGTGATCGGCTGCGCCAAGGACGACATCAAGAAGGTGCTCGCCGCTTCGACCATGAGCCAGGTGGG
>NZ_JAALDW010000490.1:0-731 GCF_014145055.1 Dietzia sp. DQ11-38-2 | reverse complement strand
TCGGCCCGGCCGGATACGCCCTGGCGATCATGCACCTGCTCACCCACGGCTTCTTCAAGGCCGGACTCTTCCTCGGCGCGGGATCGGTCATGCACGGGTTGGACGACGAGGTCGACATGCGACGGTACGGCGCCCTCCGCACGGTCATGCCGGTCACCTTCGTCACCTTCGGACTGGGGTACCTCGCGATCATCGGCGTCCCGCCGTTCGCCGGCTTCTACTCCAAGGAGGGCATCATCTCCGCGGCGTTCGACGTGGGTGGCGGCGGAGCGGCCGGCTACCTGCTGGGCGCGGTGGCGCTCCTCGGAGCCGGTCTGACCGCGTTCTACATGACTCGGGTGATGATCCTGACCTTCTTCGGCCGACGGCGCTGGCGGGACGGCGCGCATCCCCACGAGTCACCGGTGTCCATGACGGCGCCGATGATCGTCATCGCGGTGGGGTCCGTGGCCTCCGGAGCCCTGCTCGCGATCGGCGGGCGGCTCGAGGACTGGCTGGCCCCGGTCGTGGGTGGACACCACGTCGAGCACGTCGTGCCGGTCTGGCTGGTCACCACCGCCTCACTGGTGGTCGTGGCCGCCGGGATCGCCATCGCGGTGCGGCTGTACGGCCGGGGCGAGATCCCGCTCGAGGTGCCGCCGGACGCCTCCGCACTCACCCGGGCCGCGCGCCGGGACCTCTACGCCGATGCCGTCAACGAGGGGGCCCTGATGCGGCCGGGCCAGGCCCTG
>NZ_JAALDW010000489.1:789-6104 GCF_014145055.1 Dietzia sp. DQ11-38-2 | reverse complement strand
TCCCGCTGGACGCGGTCCCGCGCGTCATCCCGGCGGACCAGTGGGCCCGGATCTCGGCGGGAATAGAACAACGGGCCCGGGCGATGGAGCTGTTCCTCCGGGACATCTACGGTCCCGGTGAGATCATCCGCGCCGGCATCGTCCCCGCCGAGGCCCTCGACCGCGCCCCGGGCTTCCGGCCCACCGGCCGGTCGGTCCCGGAGGGGGCGTTGCACGCGCCGGTGTGCGGCGTCGACCTGGTCTCCACCGCCCCCGGCGAGTGGGTCGTCCTCGAGGACAACCTGCGGATGGCGGGGGGTCTGGCCATGGCGGTCGCCCTGCGCGACCGGATCAGCGAGGGCTTCCCCGAGTTCGGCGCGCGGTCCGAGGTCCACGATCCCCGGGTCGGCCTGGAGATGCTGTCGGAGACGCTGCGTGCCGCCGCACCGGGCGGCGTCGACGATCCCGCCATCGCGGTGGTGATCGCCGAGGACGAGCGCGAGGCCTTCGACCTCAACAACGCCGCGGCGGCGATCGGCGGCGAGATCGTCACCCCGGACGAGCTGACGGTCGACGACGGCCGCCTCTGGCGGGCTCACGGTGGCGACCGCACCGCAGTCGACGTGCTCTACGTCCGTATGGACGAGGAGATGCTGCTGTCGTCGGCGGGCGCGGACGGAACGGTGCTGCGGCGCGGACTCCTCAGCGCGATGGCGGAAGGCGGCGTGGCCGTGGTGAACGCGCCCGGGAACGGCGCCGCGGACGACAAGGCGATCTACGCCCGCGTGCCGCAGATCATCGACTTCTACCTGGGCGAGAAACCCCTCATCGGCCAGGTCGAGACCTATGTCTGTTCGGACCCCGAGCAGCGCAGGCAGGTCCTCGACCGCCTCGGAGAACTGGTGGTCAAACCGATCGACGGGTACGGGGGCTCCGGCATCACCGTGGGCCCGGAGTGCTCTCCCCGCGAGCTCGACGAGCGGCGGGACGAGTTGCGGCGGCACGGTGAGAGATTCGTCGCCCAGGAGGTCCAGTCCCTGTCCACACTGCCGACGTTCAACGGTCACGAACTGCAGCGCAGGCACGTCGACATGCGGGCGTTCGTCATGCTCCGGAGCGGGGCCTCGGGTGAGATCCTCGCCTCCGCCCCGCCCGTCGCACTGACACGCGTGGCCCCGGCGGGCACGATGGTCGTCAACGCCTCGAGCGGGGGCGGGGGAAAGGACACCTGGATCCACCGTGCATGACACGACCGAGATCACCGAGGAGGCGGAGTCGCTGGACCTCGCCGGCCCGCCCGACGACGCCGTCGGGGGGCCGGGAGAGATCCGGCACACCACCTCGCCCTGCCTGTCCCCGGACGGCTCGATGCTGGCGTGCGTGGTCACCGAGCGCACCGGCTACCCACGCGCGGTCCAACGGCCTCTCGGCCTCGGTGGCCTGGACGGGGCCGGTCCGGAACGCGACGTGGTCCTTCCCGTCAACGGACCGGTGCGACGCGTCGCGTACTCGCCCAGCGGCAAGTGGCTGGCCTGCGAGGTGGCCCCCGACGGTGGCGAGCGCGAGCGGATCTGGCTGGTCACGACCGACCCCGCGGACCGGGACGTCTATCCGATCGACACCCACGACGACGCCACCGAGCAGATCGTCTGCTGGGACGGCGATCTGTTGGCCCTGACCGCCTTCGACTCCGAGGGGCTGGCCGAGGGCAGGCTGGTGGACCCGGAGACGGGTGAGAGCACGATCGTCGACTCCCGGATGGGAGGCGCGCTCGTCCACGCCCGCGACGGGGCGGCCCTGTTCCGGGTCGGGGCGCGCGGCCACCGCGAACTGCTCCGCATCGTTCCGGACGGCCGGTGGTGGCCGCTCCTGCCCGTGGACACCGGGTCGACCACCGACGCCGGCGTGATACTCGACGCCGGCGGCGGTGACCGGCCCATGAGGATGATCGTGCGCAGTGATCACTCCGCGGACCGGATGGGACTGCTCGCGGTGGAGGCGGACGAGGAGTTCACGGAGTCGTGGCCGCTCGCCTACCGGGAGGACGCCGACCTCGATCGCGTCGAGGTGAGCCTGGACCGCACGACCGCCGTGCTGCTGTGGAACGTCCGCGGGGGACTGTCGGAGATCGAGGTCCTGGACCTGCGCCGGAGCCGACCACGGGTGATCGTCAGACCGCCACTGCCCGACGTGGTCGCGTCCTCGCCCACGCTCACCGCCGACGGGCGTCTGCTGGCGCTCACCGTCCAGAGTCTCGACCAGCCACCGCGCATCGTGATGTACGACGTGGAGCGACGGAGGTGGACGGGGGAGCCCCCGAGGCAACCGGACCCGGTCCCGCAGCTGGTCCGCTTCACGGCCCGCGACGGTCTGGAACTCTCGGGGTGGCTGTACCGCGCCGATCCGGCCGACGAGCCGACGCCCACGGTGGTCCACCTCCACGGCGGGCCCGAGGGGCAGTCCCGACCGGGGTACAACGACCTCGCCCGCCGGTACCTGGACATCGGTGTGACCTACTTCGAGCCCAACGTGCGCGGGTCCACCGGGTCCGGCCGCTTCTTCAGCCACGCCGACGACCGCTACGGCCGCTTCGCGGGGATCGACGATGTCGAGGACGCGCTGTTGCACCTCGTCGAGCAGGGCATCGCCGACCCCGACCGGGCGGTGGTCTCGGGCCGCTCGTACGGCGGGTACCTGGTCAACGCGACCCTGGTGCGGCATCCCGGGCGCTGGCGCGGGGGGATCGCGGCGTGTGGGATGAGTGATCTCCAGACCTTCTACCGCACCACCGAGCCGTGGATCGCCGCCGCCGCGTACCCCAAGTACGGCAACCCACTCCAGGAGCGTGAACTGCTCAGGGAGGCCTCGCCCCTGCACCTGTACCACCACGTGGACGTGCCCGTGCTCTTCGTCCACGGCGCGCACGACACCAACGTGCCGCTCAGCGAGACCGAACAGGCGGTCGAGGCGTTGCGGCGCCGCGGGGTACCGGTGGACGTGTTGCTCTTCGAGGACGAGGGTCACGAGTTCGTGAAATTGGCCAACAGGCAGCTGCTCGGGGACCGGGTGGTCGACTTCTGTCAGGAGGTGTTCGGTGTTCGGACGCAAGAAGGGTGACACCGCCGACGCGGGCGGGTTCGAGGGGCGACTGATCGGGTGGCGGCGCCACATCCACACCCACCCCGAGTTGTCCTACGAGGAGACCGAGACCACCGACTACATCGAGGGTGAGCTCCGGTCGATGGGGCTGCGGCCGACCCGGTTCCGCATCGGCACCGGCCTGTGGTGCGATGTCCCGGCCGCCGAGGGCGCCACCGCGACGGACGTCGTGGCCCTGCGCGCGGACATCGACGCGCTCGCGATGAGCGAGGACTCCGGCGAGTCCTTCGCCTCGGAGGTCGACGGGGTGGCCCACACGTGTGGCCACGACGGTCACACCGCGATGCTGCTGGGGGCGGCCGAGATGTTGGTCGCCGACCCGCCACCGCGCCCCGTGCGCCTGATCTTCCAGCCGGCCGAGGAGACCATGCCGGGCGGCGCCAAGGAGTGCGTCGAGGAGGGCGTGGTCGAGGGCGTGGACCGGATCCTCGCGCTGCACTGCGATCCGCACCGCCGCGTCGGCGAGGTGGGGGTGACGGGCGGCGCCATCACGTCGTCCAACGCCAAGATCGGCGTCACCGTCCACTCGAACGGAGGCCACACGGCGCGGCCGCACGAGACCCAGGACACGGTCTTCGCGCTGGCGCAGATCGTCACGGGGGTGACCGCCGTGGTGGACCGGACCATCGACCCGCGCTCGGGCACGGTCCTGACCTGGGCTTCGATCAAGGCCGGGGGGACGGCTCCCAACGTCATCCCCGACTCGGGCCAGCTGTGGGGCACCCTGCGCAGCGCCGACCGCGACGTCTGGGCCACGGCGGAACCCGTCGTCCGCGGGGCCGTCGAGTCGATCGCCGCGACGTACGGGCTACGCGCCGAGGTGGAGTACGTCCAGGGTGTGCCACCGGTGGTCAACGACCAGGCCTGCGCCGACCTGGCGGCGTCCGCGGTCGAGCAGGTGCTCGGACCGGACGGGGTGGGTACGGCCGTGCAGTCCAGCGGCGGCGAGGACTTCGCCTGGTACACCGAGGAGATCCCCGGCGTCTACCTGCGGCTGGGGGTGTGGGACGGGGAGTCCGAGGAGACCGACCTGCACCACCCCGGGTTCGTCCTGGACGAGGCGGCACTGCCCCACGGTGCCCGCATCTTCGACGCGTTCGCGCGGCTTCACCGCGGGGAGTGACGGAAGGGGGTATCAGAAGTGAGTGAGCACGAGCAGAGTGACGAGGGGACGTACTCGACCGTCGGACTCATGGCGGACCCAGGTGCGCCCGACAGGGTGGCGGCCGCGATCGCGGACGACCTCGCCGACGATCTGACCCGCGAGCTCGGGGGGAGGTGGCGGGTCGAGGTCGCCCGGGAAACACTCCCGCTCGGTCCGGACGGCGAGGTCCGACTCACCGAGCACGCACCCCGTCTGTTGCAGCAGCACTCGTGGGATTTCGTCGTCTACCTGACTGATCTGCCGAGCCGATCCGGCGGGGACCCGGTGTTGTACGACGTCAACGACTCCACTGCCGCCGCGCTGGTATGTCTGCCGGTGCTCGGCGTAGTCCGGGTGAAGGCGAAGGTCAGGGCGCTCCTTCGTCGCCTGGTGAGGGCGGGCACTCGCCGGGACGGTGTCGGCCCGTCCGGTTCGGACGATCTTCCCCCCGCCACGTGCAGCGGGGCGATGAGCAGGATCCGGCTACTCGGAGGGATGGTGCTCAACAACAGGCCCACCCGGATGGTGACAGGATTAGCCGGTGTCGTCGCCGCCGGGGCGGGCACCGGCGCCTTCGGCGTCTTCTACGGCAGCATCGCCTCCCTGGCGGTGGCACTACATCCGATGCGGTTGCTGCTGATCGGCGTGCTGGGTGTCCTCACGCTGGTGTCCTGGCTGATTCTGCGCAACGGGATGTGGACCCGTTCCGATGACGAATTCGGACGGGGTCATCGGCGGATGGACAACGCGGCCACCGTGCTGACGGTCGGCGTCGGTGTGGGAATCATGTTCCTCGCCCTGCTGGTGGCGATGTTCGTGCTGGCCATCGTGGTGTTGGACGCTGGCTACCTCGAGACCCAGCTCGGGCGGCCCGTCAGTGTTTCGGACTACTTCCGCCTGGCGTGGCTGTCCACCTGCCTCGGGGCGTTCGCCGGCGCGCTGGGGTCGAACTTCGACGACGAGGACGTGGTCCGCGCGGCCACCTACAGTCTCCGGTGGCACGAACGCCGCACGATGTTCGACGACTATCAGC
>NZ_JAALDW010000489.1:0-772 GCF_014145055.1 Dietzia sp. DQ11-38-2 | reverse complement strand
TGAGCCGGCGAGCGTCGGGAGCAGCGGGAGCGCCAGCGGATCGAGTCCGAGAACTCCGAGGACTCCGGGAACTCCGGGGGCCCCGGGAACTCCGAGGACGACGCGAACGGCGCCGGGGGGACGTCCACGGTGGAGGATGACCGCCCGAGAGGGTAGACAAGTCACATGACAGCCGCCCCGACCCAGATCGCGTCCCCGGCCTCCGCCCCCGCCCTGCCCGTCGGCAGCGGGCCGCTCTCGGAGGCCGTGGTCACGGCGCTGGCGACGGGCCGGACCGATGGGCTCCCGGACGTCTCGGCGGACACAGATCCGATGGGTCGCGACCTCCAGCTCGCGCTCTACACGCTCTATGAGCTCCACTACCGGGGCTTCGCCGGCGTGGACTCCGACCTGGAGTGGGACCCCGAACTCCTGCGCCTCCGTCGCGCGCTGGAGACCCTGTTCCTCGATCATCTCCGGGGAGCGGTCGAGCCGGGTGACGATCCCGTGGCCGAGATGGACGCACTGTCCGTCGAGGCGACCTCCGGCACGGGCCCGTCCTGGTACTTCAAGGACGAGGGCACCTGGGACCAGCTGCGCGAGTACTTCGCCCACCGGTCGCTCTACCACCTGAAGGAGGGCGATCCCCACGCGTTCGCCATCCCGCGGCTGCAGGGGCAGGCCAAGGCCTCGTTCGTCGCCGTGGAGTTCGACGAGTTCGGCGGCGGGCGCGGAGAGCGGGTCCACCAGCAGCTCTGGGCCGATCTCATGCGGGCCGCCGATCTGGACCCCG
>NZ_JAALDW010000488.1:0-3796 GCF_014145055.1 Dietzia sp. DQ11-38-2 | reverse complement strand
GTTCGGCCGCCACCCACACGATCGCCCAGAGTGCGGGGCAGCCGCGGGGCGGCGAGCGCCGGAGGGCCAGCCGCCCCGCCGGCTGAGTCCGCTCCCCCTCGAGTCGCCCGATCGATCAGCCGCCGGCCGTCACCCGAACACGGTGATGGTCTGGCGGCTGATCGCCGTCAGTGCCCCATCGGGTCCCCACAGCATGGCGTGCGTGTGGGCGTACCCGTCGCGGGAGGCATCGGTGGTGGCCTCGTACGCGAAGACCGCCTCCGGCGGGATCGTGTCGGGGCCGACTTCCGAGACGAGCTCCAGCGTCCAGGTCAGACTGCTGGCGGGCGCGAACCCGGAGAGCATCTGGATGGTCGCCGGCGGCCAGGCGTCCGCGAGCACCAACAGGTGCTCCTCGTGGAACTCCTCCGGGGCCTCGCGCAACTGCGCCCAGCCCGACAGATCGCCGGTCTCGGCTCCGCTGAAGGGCAGGGCGCCACCCACCTGCCTCAACGCGAGGAACCGGTAGAACTCGGGGGTCACCTTCTCGATGTACGGAAACGGTTCGATCGTGCCGGGTTCCGGCAACTCCGGCACGGGATGTCGCGGCGCGACGGCGATGGTGGACTCGCGGTGCCGCCCGAACGCCGCCAGTGCCGTGGCGACGATCGCGCCCTCCTGTCGCAGGGTGGCCCGGGCCTGCGTCACGTTCTTCCCGACCCGGAGGATCTCCGCGTCGACCTCGACGCCGCCCGTCGTAGCAGGGCCGACGAACGAGACGGTGAATGATCTCAACGGGTGTAAAGAACCGGCGGCCACGCCGTCTCCCGACCCGGCCCCCACCCCTGACGGCGACGCATCCCTCACGCGGCCTTTGGCCGCCGCGAGCAGCAGGGCTCCGGTCAGTCCCCCGTAGATCGCCCGGCCCTGTGTCCACCCGTCCGCGATCTCCACGGTCCCACCGGCCGAGGCGGCCTCCAACATGCTCTTCAGCGACATGCCGGCCAGTCTGCCAAAGGGGTCAGTGGACCAGTTGGGCGCGCCCCTTCTGCCGGAGCGCAGCCAGTGCGGACGTCAGACCCGGCATCTTCGGCATCCGGTCGAACATCTTCTCGCTGCGGGTCTCCGCCGCGTCGTCGGCGGTCCGGTGGAGGAACCTGTCGGGCAGTGAGAGCCTCGCGATGGTGCGCCAGGACTGCAGGTACTGCTTCCACAGCGGTCCGCTCACGTAGGGCAGGTCGTACCGGTCGCACAACTCCCGGACCCGGAGCGAGATCTCCGCGTACCGGTTGGACGGCAGGTCGGGGAACATGTGGTGCTCGATCTGGAACGACAGGTTGCCCGACATGAGGCTCATGACCGGGCCGCCGTCGAGGTTGGCACTGCCGAGCATCTGGCGCAGGTACCACTCGGCCTGCGACTCGTGCTTCACGTCCTTGGCCGTGAACTTCTCGGCCCCGTCCGGGAAGTGCCCGCAGAAGATCACCGCGTTGGTCCAGATGTTCCGGATGATGTTCGCGGCGAAGCTCGCGGTCAGCGCCTGCCGTCCGGCCGGCCCGGCCAGAACGGGGAACAGGATGTAGTCCTTGAGCACCTGCTTTCCCGCCTTGCGCAGGAACGCACGGGCGGTGCGCTGGTCGGCCGGGCTGGCATCGGAGCCCGGGAGCGCGTCCTGGACACGGACCCCCTGCAGTCCGATCCCCCACTCGAATCCCGCCATGAGCGCGGTGTTGACGAGCAAGTTCGCGGAGAACCTGGGCTCCCACGGAATGTCACGTGTGACCCGCAGGACCCCGAACCCCACGTCGTCGTCCATCCCGACGATGTTGGTGAACTTGTGATGCAGATAGTTGTGCGTGTGCTTCCAGTCCGCCGAGCTGCCGACCAGGTCCCATTCCCACGTGGTGGAGTGGACCTCGGGGTCGTTCATCCAGTCCCACTGCCCGTGCAGGACGTTGTGCCCGATCTCCATGTTCTCGAGGATCTTGGCCACTGCCAGAGCCCCTGTACCCAGAACCCAGGCGGTCCGGTTCCGCGCGCCGAGGTACAACACGGCCCGGGCCCCGAGTTCGATTCCCCGTTGCAGCCGGATCACGCTGTGGATGTACCGGTAATCCCGGTCCCCGCGGGATGCCAACACATCGGCCCTGATCGCGTCGAGCTCCCGTCCGAGCTCGTCGATCTGCTCGGTAGTCAGGTGCGCGTACTCGCCTACATCAGAAATGGCCATGGATCAACTCTAGGCGCGCTCTCCGATTCGCGGCTACCGGCGAGTAGCAAGGAGGGTCGGATACGTGACCAAGGGCACGCGGCGACCGTCCTCTCAGGCAGCCCACGACCGGCGCAGGACCTCCAGCGATCCGTGCACCCGCTCACGGCTCGAGCCCACCGGGGCGATCATCAACTCGTCCGCGCCCGCGCGTTCGGCGAAGTCCGCCAGGTAGTCGCGGACCTCCGGCCCGTCACCCACCGCGGTGTAGGAGATCATGTGCAGGATCTGGCGACCGGCCGCCGATTCCATCACCATGTCCAGCTCCTCGTCCGAGAAGTGGCGTCCGCGTCCGGCCATGAGCTTGACGCGCTGACGGCGATACCAGTGCAGTTCACCTGCCGCTCGCTCCGTGTCGTCGTCGGCCACCACGTTGACCGCGGCGATCATGTACGGCTCGGCCAGCTGATCGCTGGGCTCGAAGCGGTCGCGGTACACCGCCGAGGCCTGCTCGAGCGCATCGGGCGCGAAGTGCGAGGCGAACGCGTAGGGCAGTCCGTACGCGGCGGCCAGCTGCGCGCCGAACAGGGAGGACCCGAGGATGTAGAGCGGGATCCTGGTCCCGCGTCCGGGCGTCGCCGTGATCCCGCGGGTACGGGCGAGGTCCGAGGGCGAGTCCCCCAGGAAGGCCTGGAGTTCACGGACGTCGTCGGGGAAGCGCTCGGCGGCCGACGGGTCACGACGTAGAGCGCGGAACGTCTGCGGGTCGGTGCCCGGGGCCCGGCCCAGTCCCAGGTCGATACGGCCCGGGTGCAGCTCGGCGAGTGTGCCGAACTGCTCGGCGATCACGAGCGGCGAGTGGTTGGGCAGCATCACCCCGCCGGACCCCAGCCGGATCCGCTGTGTCTGCGAGGCGATGTGCGCCATGAGCACCGCCGGGGCCGAGGAGGCGATGGACCCCATGTTGTGGTGCTCGGAGTACCAGACCCGCTCGTACCCGAGTTCCTCCGCCTTGCGGGCCAGGGCGACCGAGTCCCGCAGCGCGTCGCCGACGGACTGCCCCGGGCGGACCGAGGCGAAGTCGATCACGGACAGGGGCAGCGGGGAGGGGGTCATGACGGGTCCAACCCCCGTCCCGCGGGGCCTATTCCGTGCCGCGCCCGGACGGGGGCGGCACACTGGGGGGATGTCCGATCCCGGCTCCGGTCCAAGCTCCAGCTCCGTCGACATCGCACACCTGGTCTCGGCGATGCGCCGGACCGAACCGTTGGTGCACTGCCTGACCAACTCGGTGGTCCGTCAGGTCACGGCCGACGTCCTGCTCGCCGCCGGTGCGGCGCCGGCGATGGTCGACCACCCCGAGGAGGCCGCCGACTTCGCGGCCGTCGCCACCGGGGTGCTGATCAACGTGGGAAACCCGACGGCCGAACAGGTGGAGGGCATGCACGCGGCGATCGCCTCGGCCAGGGAACACGGCACGCCGTGGGTGCTCGATCCGGTGGCGGTCGGCGGGCTGACACTCCGCACCGGGCTCGCCACCGACTGGCTCGACCACGGTCCCGCGGCGATCCGCGCGAACGCCTCGGAGATCGTGGCGCTGGCCGGGGC
>NZ_JAALDW010000487.1:2312-3249 GCF_014145055.1 Dietzia sp. DQ11-38-2 | reverse complement strand
CCGGTCGCGGTCGCCGAGCCGCGCCGGCGTCCGACACGTCGACGCGCGACGCGGACCACGACCGCTCCCGAGGGGGGCGATCGATAGAGGTCTCGGGCCCGGAGGCGCTGCCGGTTTGACCTGCTGCGCCGCCGGGCCGTAACCTTGACAAGTCGCTCGTGGCGCCGCTATGTCGTCGCGCGAGAAGTCGCGGGCCGGGCCTTCCGAGGCCCCGGGGCCGGCGATCCCGGCCGACGAGAGTCGGTCGGTCAGAGAGAACACCGCACAGTAGTCGTGGTCGTCCCCAGCGGCGGTCACACACCCGAGAAGCAAGGGGAAGCCCTCGATGTACGCGATCGTCAAGACCGGCGGCAAGCAGTACAAGGTCGCCGAAGGGGACCATGTCAAGGTCGAGAAGATCGAGGGTGAGGCCGGCACCTCCGTGTCCCTGTCCCCGATCCTCGTGGTCGACGGCTCGACCGTCACCTCCGCTGCCGACGCCCTGGCCAAGGTCTCCGTCTCCGGTGAGATCGTGGAGCAGACCAAGGGTCCGAAGATCCGGATCCACAAGTTCAAGAACAAGACCGGATACCACAAGCGTCAGGGTCACCGTCAGAAGCTGACGGTGCTCAAGATCACCGGTATCAAGTAATCCATCACGGCCGCCAAGGCCACCAGCTCAGCGCCCTCGGGCGTCTTCCCTGAAGGAGGGTTCGGACATGGCAAGTAAGAAGGGCGCATCCAGCACCCGTAACGGTCGTGACTCCAACGCGCAGCGCCTCGGCGTCAAGCGCTTCGGTGGCCAGGAGGTCAACGCCGGCGAGATCCTGATCCGCCAGCGTGGCACCAAGTTCCACCCGGGCGTGGGCGTGGGCCGTGGCGGCGACGACACGCTGTTCGCTCTGGCCGCCGGCGCGGTGGAGTTCGGGACCAAGCGTGGTCGCAAGACCGTCAACAT
>NZ_JAALDW010000487.1:0-2213 GCF_014145055.1 Dietzia sp. DQ11-38-2 | reverse complement strand
CGAGGGCATTTCCACCCCGGTCGTCGAGTCCCACCACCACCCATCACCCACCAGCAGCAGGAGGAGTCCGCCCATGTCGAGATTCGTCGACCGTGTAGTGCTCCACCTCGCGGCGGGGGACGGCGGCCGCGGCTGCACGTCCGTGCACCGGGAGAAGTTCAAACCGCTCGGTGGGCCTGACGGGGGCAACGGCGGTAGCGGCGGCGACGTCGTGCTGGTGGTGGACCCGCAGGTCCACACCCTGCTTGATTTCCACTTCCGTCCCCACGCCCGGGCGGGCAAGGGGCAGCCCGGCATGGGGGCCAACCGCAACGGCGCCCGCGGTGAGGACCTCGTCCTCGCGGTACCGCCCGGGACCGTCGTCCTCGACGAGGACGGGCAGGTGCTGGCCGATCTGGTCGGCGCCGGGACCCGCTTCGTGGCGGCCGAGGGCGGCAAGGGCGGGCTCGGCAACGCCGCGCTCGCCTCGAGGGCCCGCAAGGCCCCCGGGTTCGCCCTGCTCGGTGAACCCGGCGAGGTCCGCGACCTGACCCTCGAACTCAAGTCCATGGCGGACGTCGGGCTGGTCGGGTTCCCCTCGGCGGGCAAGTCGTCGCTCGTGTCGGTGCTGTCCGCGGCCAAACCCAAGATCGCCGACTACCCGTTCACCACCCTGGCGCCCAACCTCGGTGTGGTCTCGGTGGGCGACGACACGTTCACCATCGCGGACGTGCCCGGGCTCATCCCCGGAGCCAGCGAGGGACGCGGTCTGGGCCTGGACTTCCTGCGCCACATCGAACGCACGGCCGTCCTCGCGCACGTGGTGGACTGCGCGAACCTCGAGTCCGACCGCGACCCCGTCTCGGATGTCGACGCACTCGAGGCCGAGCTCGCCGCCTACCAACCGGAACTCGCCGACGCCGGGCTGGGCGACCTGGCCGACCGGCCCCGGGTCGTGGTGCTCAACAAGATCGACGTTCCGGACGCCGCCGACATGGCCGAGATGGTCACCGCCCACTTCGAGGCCAAGGGCTGGCCGGTGTACGCGATCTCCGCGGTCGCGCACCGGGGCCTGGACGAGTTGCGGTACGGGCTGTACGAGCTGATCAAGGCCCATCGCAAGGCGAACCCGCCTGCGGCGCCCGAGCGGATCGTCCTTCGGCCCAGGGCCGTGGACGGGGTCGAGTTCACGGTCCGGAAGGATCCGGACGAGGCCGGTGCCTTCGTGGTGTCGGGATCCAAACCCGAACGTTGGATCCGCCAGACCGACTTCGCCAACGACGAGGCCGTGGGCTTCCTCGCCGACCGTCTGGCCCGGCTGGGTGTCGAGGACGCGCTCATCAAGGCCGGGGCGCAGGCGGGTTGCGCGGTCACCATCGGCGACGTCTCGTTCGACTGGGAGCCCCAGACCCCGGCGGGCGTGGACCTCATGCGCACCGGGCGTGGCACGGACATCCGGTTGGAGTCCGACGAGCGCGTGGGCGCCCAGGAGCGCAAGTACCGCAAGCGGGTGCGCCGCGGCCTGATCGATCCCGACGAGGAGATCCTGGAGTGACCGGTGAACCGGAGCTGCGGCGCCGGATAGGCACGGCGCGCCGAGTGGTCGTCAAGATCGGGTCCTCGGCCATCACGAGCGTCGGTGGTGGGATCCGCCGGCCGCAGCTCGACGCCCTGGCCGATGTCTGTCAGGCGCGCATGGCCGCGGGGTCGGACGTGTTCGTGGTCTCGTCCGGGGCGATCGGAGCGGGGATGTCCCCATTGGGGATGACCACCCGCCCCGCGACCCTGTCCGCCAAGCAGGCCGCCGCGAGCGTGGGCCAGCTGGAGCTGGCCCGGGCCTGGGGGGACTCCTTCTCCCGATACGACCGCGTGGTGGGGCAGGTCCTGCTGACGGCCGGCGACATCGGGCGCCGGGAGAGCGCCGCCAACGCGCAACGCACCCTGGATCGTCTCCGCACACTCGGCGCGGTCCCGGTGGTCAACGAGAACGACACGGTGGCCACCAACGAGATCCGCTTCGGGGACAACGACCGCCTGGCCGCGTTGGTGGCCCACCTCATCAGCGCCGATGCGCTGGTCCTGCTCTCGGACGTGGACGCCCTGTACGACTCGGACCCGCGGAAGGGCGACGCCACCGCGGTGACGATGGTGTCGGGTGCGGCCGACCTCGACGGGGTGGTGGCCGGGGCCGGCGGGGCCCTGGGGACCGGCGGGATGGCCTCCAAGCTCGCGGC
>NZ_JAALDW010000486.1:2595-5081 GCF_014145055.1 Dietzia sp. DQ11-38-2 | reverse complement strand
GGGTGGCCGCGGCCGGCAGGTCGTGCTCGCGGGCACAGAACTCCACGATGCTCCGACCCTCCGGGGTCTCGTCGGCCAGGCTCGAGGCCCGCGCGGCCTCGGCGAGCTCCGCCGTCGACGCACCGGCCGCCGGGTCCAGGGACGTGGCCTGGCGAGCGCCGAACGTGATGGTGCCGGTCTTGTCGAGCAACAGGGTGTCGATGTCGCCGGCGGCCTCGACCGCCCGGCCCGACGTCGCCAGGACGTTGTGCTGGACCAGGCGGTCCATGCCCGCGATGCCGATGGCCGACAGCAGGGCGCCGATGGTGGTGGGGATGAGGCACACCAGCAGGGCGATGAGCCGGATCGGATCGATCTCGGCGCCCGAGTAGGCGGCCACCGGGCCGAGCGCGAGAACCGCGACCAGGAACACGATCGTGAGCATCGCCAGGAGGATGTTGAGCGCGATCTCGTTGGGGGTCTTCGTGCGCTCGGCGCCCTCGACCAGCGCGATCATCCGGTCGACGAACGACTCGCCCGGCGCGGTGGAGATGCGCACGACGATCCGGTCGGAGAGCACCACGGTCCCGCCGGTGACGGCACTGCGGTCGCCGCCGGACTCCCGCACCACGGGCGCGGACTCCCCGGTGATCGCCGACTCGTCGACGGTGGCGATGCCCTCGACCACGTCGCCGTCCCCGGGGATGGTCTCGCCCGCCAGAACCTCCACCAGGTCACCGACGGCCAGCTCCGTCGACGGGACGGTCTGGGTCTCGTGGGGGCCGCGTCGGACCCTGGCGGTGGTCTCCGTGGTGACCTTGCGCAGGCTGTCGGCCTGCGCCTTGCCGCGTCCCTCGGCGACCGACTCGGCCATGCCGGCGAACAGGACGGTGGCCCATAGCCAGGCCGCGGTGGACCAGCTGAACACGGTGGGGTGCAGCAGCGCGAGGACCGTGGTGAGCAACGACCCCACCCACACCACAAAGAGGACGGGGTTGCGGGCCTGGTGCCGTGGATCGAGCTTGCGCAGCGCACCGGGGGCGGCCGCGGCGAGGTGCCGGGAATCGAGCAGGGCGGTCACTGGAGTGCCTCCGCGATAGGTCCGAGGGCGAGCGTGGGCACGAAGGTCAGCGCCGCCACCAGGAGGATGACGCCGAGCAGCAGGCCGCCGAAGAGCGGTCCGTGCGTCGGCAGGGTGCCGGGGCCGGGGTCGCTGCGCTTCTGTGCGGCGAGCGAGCCGGCCATGGCCAGGACGAGGATGATCGGCAGGAACCGGCCGAAGATCATGCACACCCCGAGGGCGGCCTGGAACCAGTGGTCGGTCACCGTGAGGCCGCCGAACGCCGAACCGTTGTTGTTGGCCGCCGAGGAGAAGGCGTAGAGGTACTCGCTGAGTCCGTGCGCCGAGTTGGGCGAACCGGGGGGCCCGCTGTTGCTCTGGGCCTCGACCGCGGACGGCATCACGGCCGTGATCGCGACGCCGGTGAGGACGAGCGCGGGCATGACCAGCAGCGACAGGCTGGCGCAGGTGATCTCCCGGCGGCCGATCTTCTTGCCCACGAACTCCGGGGTCCGGCCGACCAACAGCCCGCCCACGAACACCGCGAGCACGGCCAGGACCAGGATCCCGTAGAGACCGGTCCCGACTCCACCGGGGGCGATCTCGCCGAGCAGCATGTTGAGGATCAACGCCCCACCGCCGAGGGCCGAATAGCTGTCGTGGGCCGAGTTGACCGCCCCGGTGGACGTGCCCGTGGTGGACACCGCGAACAGCACCGAGGCCGGGATCCCGTGGCGGACCTCCTTGCCCTCCATCTGCATTCCGGCGGCCTGCGCGGCCACGCCGACGGCGTGGTACTCGGCCCACGTGACCACGGCGAGCATGCCGCCCCACAGGGTGGCCATGACGCCGAGGATCATCAGCCCGTGCCGACGGCTGCCCGCTCCCGACTCGGCGAGCATGGTGCCGAACGTCCGGGTCAGCGCCACCGGGATCAGCAACAGCGCGAGGATCGACAGCAGGTTGGCGATCGGGGTGGGGTTCTCGAACGGGTGCGCCGAGTTGGCCCCGAGCACGCCGCCGCCGTTGGTGCCGAGCAGCTTGAGCGCCTCCTGGGAGGCGACCGGCGCCGTGGAGATCTGCTGTGCGGTGCCGTCGAGCGCCGTCACCGCCACGCCGCCGGAGAACGACTGGATCATGCCCTGGGTGAGGAACAGCGCGGCGAAGATCAGGCCGAGGGGGAGCAACACCCGGGTGACCGCCCGGGTCAGGTCCACCCAGAAATTGCCGATCACGCCGCTGCGGACCCGGCAGAACCCTCGCACCACCGCGATGGCCACGGCGATACCGACGGCCGCGGAGACGGCGTTCTGCACCGTCAGCCCGATCACCTGGGTGAGGTTGGTGAGCGTCTCCTCGGGCGTGTACGACTGCCAGTTGGTGTTGGTGACAAAGGAGACGGCGGTGTTGAACGCCATGGCCGGTTCGACCGCGTCCTGGTGGGCAC
>NZ_JAALDW010000486.1:0-2572 GCF_014145055.1 Dietzia sp. DQ11-38-2 | reverse complement strand
TCAGCCAGTGCTGGACGCGCTGGATCGCGTACAGGGCCAGCATGCTGACCGCGGAGAACGCCAGCACCCCCAGGGCGTAGACGCGCCAGGACTGCTCGCGGCGCGGGTCCACACGGGCGAGCCGGTAGAGGAGCCGTTCGACCCCGAGGTCACGGTCGCTGGCGAACACCCGGGCCATGTAGTCGCCGAGCGGGATGTACAGCGCGGCCAGCAGCCCGAGCAGGCAGGCCACCTGGAGGCCCGCTGCGAGCGCCGGGCTCATGAGAACCGCTCGGGGTCGACGAGCGCCACCAGGAGATAGACCACCAGACTCGCCGCCACGACCAGCAGGATCACGGTGGTGACGCCGGCGAGGGTCATCGCCCGGCCTCCGAGGTGTCGCGTGACGCCGGGTCAGGCGCCGGGAGGCCGGTCGCCGGGAGGCCGGGGGAGGTGGCGGACTCGTCGGACCGGGAGAGCCGGTTGACGAGGAGCACGCAGCCGGCCAGGCAGGCCAGCATGAGCGCGAGGTAGGCGATATCGAGCATCGCGGGCACGGTCACTTTCGATCGGGGATCAGCGCGGCGGTGGCCTGCACTGCACCGAGAAGCCTGCGTCCCCCGCGACCGTGCGGGAAGTGGCATTTACGGACTCTTGATGCCCCGGGCGGGGATCTTTACCCGTCCCTGACGGGGCGATCTGCGGCCCGTCCCTGACGGGGCGATCCGCGGACGCGCCGGCGCTCGCGCGGCTGCCCGTGCCGACGCCGCTGCGGCAACTCTCGCGCGGCGTGTTCTCTCGCCGAGTGGTCACATCTGGCCGGTTCCCGGGACAACCACCTGGGGAAACGCGATCAGGTGTGACCACACGGCGGCACCTCTACTCGCGATCGGAGTCGATCGATGCTCTCGCCTTGATGATCAAGACGGTCATTCCACAGCCCAGGGACGTGAGCAGTACAGCTGCCGCCGTCGCTACACCTCCGTTACCCAAGTAGATTCCCGCGATCACGAACGACAACGCAACGAGAGTGCGGACACCCCGCGACGACAGCGCTTCCAGCGTCTCTGCGATGTACTTTCCCACCGGCCCGGGCCTCGTCGGCGACGTGGCGTTACCCCGCCGCGGGCATCGGCGGGGCCGGGGCATGGGTCACGCCGGTGTGGCCGGTGCGCAGGTACTCGACCACGGCGTCGTCGACGATCGTGTTCCCCTTGGCCACCTGCCCGTGATCGCCGCCCTCGACCGTGAGCACGTGCGCTCCCATGCGCTCGGCCAGCGCCAGCGCCCCGTGATAGGGCGTCTGCGGATCCCCCAGCGAGTTGATGAGCAGCGGTGCCGTGGCCAGGCCCGCGTTGTGGACCGCGACGGGCGTGGTGACCGGAGCGGCGCCGGCACAGGCGGCCCCGGAACTGTAGGTCAGGCCGATGGCATCGAAGATGTCCCCGGTCACGAACTGCGTCCACAGGAACCCGGGGTAGTCGAGCGGCCGCGGGGCAATGCTGTTCTCATTGCACAGGACGGCGGACTGCATGTTGAGTGCAACCACAGCCTCCTCTGGGAGCTCCGGCATCTGCGGGTCCTGCGGCCCGACGGGCGTGCCGTCACGCAGGGCCTCCGCGATCACCGGCCACCCCGAGCTCTGCGGCGCCAGTCCGCGGGTCGCGCCGAGCATCGGCGACAGCGCCTGCACCGCGCCGGGAGTGCGGAGCTGGGTGAACAGTCCCTCGATCTGCACCCGCAGCGGGCCGGTGAGCGTGACCCCGTCGACGTACTGCTGCGCGAGCGCCCGCCACTCGGGCGGCACGTCGCCGACCCGCGCCGGGGGAGGGGCGAGGGTCGGGGTGGTGCCGGACTCGGCCATCACCCGCTGCGACCAGCGCCCGTACACCTTGAGTGGGGTATCGCCCAGCCCGTACACGGCGTCGTTGGCGGCGATCCAGTCGAACATCGCCATCACCCTGCGCTTGTAGGGCTCGGTCTGCTCGCGCAGCACGTCGTTCCACATCCAGTCCGGGTGCGCTGCCGAATCCAGCACCACCTTGTCCGTGTGCTGCGGGAAGAGCGTCGCGTAGGTCGACCCGAGCAGCGTGCCGTAGGACAGGCCGTGGATGGAGATGCGCTCCTGGCCGAGCGCGCGCCGGACCTCCTCCCAGTCGCGCGCGGTGTTCTCGGTGGTGAGGTGGCGCCAGTAGTCGCCGCTGGCCTGCTCGCACGACGCCCGGTGCGCGCCGCCCAGGTTGGTGGCGATCATCAACTGGTCGGCGCCATCCATCGGCGCGCAGTGGAGCGGGCCGGCGTGCGCCAGCCCCCGCGGTTGGACACCGATGAGGTCCCACTCGTCCCGCAGGGCGTCGGGCCAGGTGAACAGCTCGTTGTCGTCGAAATAGGTCAGTGAATCCCCGCCCGGCCCGCCCGCGTTGCCGAACAGCACCCCCCGCGCTGCCGCCGGATTGCGCGCCGGGAGCCTGGACACCGTCACGTCGATGCGGTCGCCGTCGGGAACCGCGTAGTCCACCGGGACGCTCACGCTGGTGCACACCGCCGACGGGGTCGTGACGGTCTCGGGGCACGGCCCCCACGCGAGCGCCGT
>NZ_JAALDW010000485.1:0-2233 GCF_014145055.1 Dietzia sp. DQ11-38-2 | reverse complement strand
CCCGGGGCTCGGAGTGGATCCCGGCCGGGCCGCCGGACGGGGCGGGCAGGTCCACGGCCGAGGGGATGACGACGGCGTCGGGGAAGCGCGCGCGCATCGCCCTCACCTTGGGCAGCGCCGTCGGCAACAACTCGTACAGCGCCTCCGGTCCGCGGAGGAAGTCGCGGATGGCCTCGATCTGGATGGCCACCGTCGAGTACTCGAGACACACCAGGTGCTTGACCAGCGCTTTGAGACTGGACTGCATGATGCCCTTGTGGTCGCCGTCGTGGTACAGCGACGCCACCACCAGTCGATTTCGCAGATGGAAGTAGGCCTGCCAGTCGATCGCGTCGTCCTTGTCCGACCAGGCCATGTGCCAGATCGCCACGCCCGGCATCGAGACCGTGGGGTGGCCGGCGCGGCGCGCCCGCAGGCCGTACTCCGCGTCGTCCCACTTGATGAACAGGGGCAGGGGCTGACCGATCTTCTCCGCGACCACCCGGGGGATGAGGCACATCCACCAGCCGTTGTAGTCCACGTCGATGCGGCGGTGCAGCTCCTTGGGATTGTCCCGGTCGGTCAGGGGGTACCGCGAGAAGTCGTAGTCGTAGTCCGCGTGGGGGGCGGCGGTCCACATGAAGTCGTGCGCCCCCACCACCTCGCCCATGGTGTGGAGGTGACTGCGCTCCTGGAGGTTGAGCATCTGTCCGCCGACCAGCATGGGCACGCGCGAGAACCGAGCGAACGCCAGGGCCCGCAGGATCGAGTCGGGCTCGATCTCGATGTCGTCGTCCATGTACAGGATGTACGGCGAGTCGGTGAGCCGCCGGGCCTCGTACATGATGCGGCTGTACCCGCCCGAGCCGCCCAGGTTGGGCTGGTCGAAGATCCGCAGGCGGTCGCCCAGGTCCTCGGCGGCCTCGGCGAACCCGGGTTCGTCGCGCACCTTCTTCCCGCCCTGATCGGGCATGAGCACCGCGTCGAGGACCGCGTCGACCTCGGGGTCGGAGGTGAGCGCCCGCAGCGCGGCGACCGCGTCCCCGGGACGGTTGAACGTGGGGATGCCGACGGTTACCCGGCGGTCGTTAGGAACCTGCACCGACGGGTCCGGGGTGCCGTCCGGGCCCGCGTCCGCGCGGGTCGCCGGCGCGTCCACGGTCGAGTGCCACCCGCCCGCCAGCAGCTCGACGTCCGTGTCGGAGGTGAGGTCGAACCAGATCCACCCGCCGTCCTCGAACGGGCCCAGGTCGCACACGAACTCGACGGTGGTGACCCGGTCCGCGCCCGCCTCTCCCGGCTCGCCCACGACGTCCCCGGTGATCGCGATGCGCGACCCGTCGATCTTGGAGCGGTAGAGGTCCACGCGACCGGCACCGCGGATCGTCAGCCGCAGGACCACGTCCCCCAGCACCGTCCATCGCCGCCAGTACGCGGCCGCGAACGCGTTGAAGTAGGTGGCGAACGAGACCTCGGAGTCCGCGCCGACGCTGAGGGTCGTGCGACCGGCGGAGTGGGCACGGCGGGCGTTGGTGGGGGCCTCGGCGAGGTAGAGCGATCTCACGTCCAGCGGCTCACCCGCCCGGGGCAGGATGACCCGCTGCAGGCATTCCCGGCCGAGCGGGTCCGCGAGCCCGGCGACCGACCGCTCGACCTCGTCGACCAGTTCGTGGTGGCCGTGGTGGTGCATATGGATGTGTCCCCGTCCCTAGTCGAAAGCCGGGTCGATCGTACCCGGCGGGGCGTGGCGATCCCTCCCACCACGCGGATCCGGCGATCCACCCGGGGTGGCGCGCCCTCTAGTCTCGAGTCATGCACCTCACCTCCACAGCCCGGCCCCGTCCGACCGTCCGCACCGCCCTGGGGATCCTCGCCCTGTCGGTGCCCCTGGCGCTCGCCGGCTGCGGCGCCGACGACTCCCCGGCCGAGGATGCGACGGCAACCGGTACGGCGACCGCAACGGGACAGTCCGACGCCTCCGGGCGGGGCACCTCCGACGCGACCGAGTGCCCTCCCGCCGAGGGCACCGACGAGCGCGTCACCTCGTTCGATTCCGCCCCGCCGATGTGTCTGACCCCGGGTGTCGACTACTCGGCGGTCATCACGACCGACGCCGGCGTGGTGACGGTGGACCTGCTCGAGGACAAGGCCCCGGAGACCGTGAACAACTTCGTCTTCCTGGCCCGCCACAAGTACTACGAGGGCATCACCTTCCACCGGGTGATCCCCGGATTCATGATCCAGGGCGGCGACC
>NZ_JAALDW010000484.1:173-8273 GCF_014145055.1 Dietzia sp. DQ11-38-2 | reverse complement strand
GATGCGGCGGCCGCCGGCTGAGCCGGACTCATCGAGAACGCGCCGGGTACCTGAGGGTTGACTCGAACGGACCCGTGAGTGAGGTACCCGCCGCGGAGAGGGCCGACCCCGGCGACCCCCTCCACGTCGCCGCACCCTTCTCCGGTGTGGTCACCATCACCGTCGGAGTCGGCGACGAGATCGAACCCGGCGGCACCGTCGCCACCATCGAAGCCATGAAGATGGAGGCCGCGATCACGAGCCCCGGAGGCGGGACCGTCGACCGCATCGCCATCAACACGGTCGGGCAGGTCGAAGCCGGCGATCTGATAGTCGCGCTGACCTGACCGCACCGCCCGGTGCGGAACCGCAGCATTCCGGGTGTGTCCCCGGACATCACTTGACCTTTGCCACACCTTTGGATGATGATTTCGTCAGCACTGACGGAATCAACTCGCGCGGCGAACCCCGGTGCGACTCGTGAGACCAGGACGGGCCGATGACGCTTCCACAACCTCTCCTCCGGACCGCCACCCACCGTGGGGCGCCGGTGGTCGACGTCGATCTGTACGGCGACGAGGTGATCGACAGACCGCACGAGGTGTACAGCAGAATCCGGGACGCGGGCCCCGTCGTCTGGCTCCCGCGTCGTCGGATGTTCGCGATCGGCCGGTTCGACGACGTTCGGCTGGCCCTACGCGACGATGCGACCTTCCGCAGTGGCAGAGGCGTGGCCGCCAATCCGGTCGCTAATACTCTCGGGCACTACACCACGCTCGCGAGTGACGACGACACGCACATGACCCGTCGGATGATCCTCATGCAGTCTCTGACCTCGCGTGCGATACGTCCGTCGCTGCCCACAATGGAGCAGGAGGCCGCGGACACCGTCGACCGGCTGTTGGCACAGGATCACTTCGACGGCATCGCCGACTTCGCGACCCGCCTGCCGGTCCAGGCGGTCGCCGAACTGGTCGGGGTGAAGGTGACCCCGGAGCAGATGCTCAACTGGGGCCAGTCGACGTTCGACGGTCTCGGTTCAGCGAACCGGCGTGCGCGTGGTTCACTCCGCGGATCGCTCGGCCTGTTCCTCTACACATTGGCTGTCGGCCGCCGGAACGTGACACCCGGCGGGTGGGCGTCGACGGTCCTCGATGCCGCTGACCGGGGAGAGATCGGCCGAGTCGAGGCCAAGAACATGATCATCGACTTCGTCGCACCGAGTCTGGACACCACGATCCTGTCGACCGGCCAACTCCTCTGGAGCCTGGGGACGACTCCCGGGCTGTGGGAACGGCTGCGGCGAGACCCGGACCTGATCCCGACAGCGGTGGTGGAAGCAGTGCGGATAGCCTCGCCGGTCCGGTCGTTCACCCGATCCGTCGCCGCGCATACCGAGTTCGGCGGGGTCCAGCTGCGCCCGAGGGACCGTGTCGCGGTGGTGTTCGCCTCCGCCAACAGCGACGAGCGGCACTTCCACAACCCCGAGGAGTTCTCGCTGGAGTGGCGTGGGAGCAATGTCGGATGGGGGCACGGCGTGCACACCTGCGTCGGCATGCAACTGGCGAAGCTGGAGATGCAGACCTTGCTGCGGGCAATGGTCCCGCGCGTCTCGTCCATCGAGGTCAGCGAACCCGAACTGCTGCGCAACAACTGCCTTCAGGGCTTCGAGTCCTTCCGGGCCTCGTTCCGCTGAGTGAACGCCGTCCGCCTCAAGCGGGCGGTACATGACCATCCAAGGAGGACCCCGGTGGCCCATGTCATCACGCGGCCGTGCTGCAACGACGCGAGCTGCGTCACTGTCTGTCCGGTGAACTGCATTCATCCCACACCCGGAACACCCGACTTCGCCCGGGCAGAGATGCTGCATATCGACCCCGTCGCCTGCATCGACTGCGGGGCGTGCGTGGATGAGTGTCCGGTCGACGCCATCGTCCCGGACGACCTCCTGCCGCCGGACTCGGCCTTTCCGGAGATGAATGCCGACTACTTCCGGGGACGCGACATCGTCCGATCGTGGACCCCGCCTCGACCCGCACACGCCTCCGGGCCGGGCGCCCTGAGGGTGGCGGTCATCGGTGCCGGGCCGGCGGCCTTCTACACCTCGGGCGAACTGCTGCGTCACCGCGGCGTCACGGTCGACATGTTCGATCGCCTCCCCACCCCCTATGGTCTGGTGCGCGCCGGAGTCGCCCCGGATCACGCAGCGACCAAGGGCGTCGAGCGGACGTTCTCGGCGACCGCCTCTCGCGAGGCGTTCCGCTACTTCCTCAACGTCGAGGTGGGAGTCGATCTCACTCTCGACGAACTCCGCGCGAGGTATCACGCGGTGATCGTCGCCACCGGTGCGGCCGCTGACCGCGCGCTGTCCATCCGCGGCGAGGACCTACCCGGATCACTCGCCGCCACGGATTTCGTGGCCTGGTACAACGGCCACCCCGACCACGCCGACGACGCGATGGACCTGAGCGGCGAGTCCGTCGTGATCGTGGGTAACGGCAACGTGGCCCTCGACACGGCACGGATCCTCGTGACAGATCCCGACGAGCTGGCGCGCACCGATATCGCCGATCACGCACTCCGGGCCCTTCGTCAATCGCAGGTACGACACGTGACCATCCTGGGCAGACGCGGCCCGGCACACGCCGCGTACACCAACTCCGAGTTCCAGGCATTCGCCTCCCTCTCCGGCGTGGACGTGATCGTGGACCCGGCTGACCTCGTTCTCGACCCCCGGACCCACCGGGACGAACAGGCGCGAACGCTGGACCCCACGACCGCCACCAAGTTGCGCCTCGCCCGCCGCTACGCGGCCCGAACCCCGACAGGCGCGGCTCGCTCGGTCGTGTTCCGTTATCTGACCTCCCCCACCGCCATCCTCGGCGGCCACGACGGCGTCTCGGGAGTGCGGGTCTCGCGCATGGCCTACAGGGCTGATGGCACCGGTCGCGTGCTCCCGACAGGCCCGGAGACGACAGCGCCCGCCTCCATGGTGATCCGGTCGATCGGGTATCGCGCAGACCCATTCCCCGGCCTCCCGTTCGACACCGGTGCCACCGTCATCCCCAACGAGGAGGGACGGGTGACCGAGAACGGATCCCCGATCGTCGGCGTTTACGTCGCTGGGTGGATCAAGCGCGGCGCCCGGGGCGGGATCGGCGCCAACAGGCGATGCGGTCTGCAGACCGCCGAGGCCGTTCTCGCCGACTGGACGCAGCACCGCCTGCCAGGTCCCGTGATCAGCGAGGACGACATCGACGCCGTGATCACCGAGCGGCGCGGCCACCGGATCGACGCAGCCGGGTGGGCCGCGATCGACGAGCACGAACGGGCAGCCGGACGCAGCGACGGCCACCGCCGACGCAAACTGGTGTCGATCGACGAGATGGTGCGGGTCGCAGCGACCGCCACCTGACCCACCTCGTCACGCCACGCCCGGTCGAGTCGGTGAGATCAGTCCCAGGCCGGCAACGGAAGGGCGATGAGCGCCGCGGCCTCGTCCTCGCTCACACCCAGGGCGCGCAGGACGTGGGCGGTGACGGCGTCGGTCGTGGCCGCGTCGTCGCGTTCGGGCTGATCGTGCAGCAGCAACGCCAGCGTCAGCGCGGCCCCGGAGACGACGGTCAGGGCCACGTCGATGTCGGCGGCGACGAACCGCCGGGCGGCGACCGCGGCCTCGATATCGCGCCGGGCGCGGGGAAGCAGGCCCGCGTCGGCGCTGGAGAGGACCGACAGACCGTGATTGACCACGACTCTGCTCAATTCGGGGTGCCTGCGATGCAGCCGACCGGTCAGGCGGAAGCTCTGGGTGAACGCCTGAGCCGGATCGTCCAACCCCTCGGTGAGACCATCCAGCAGATCGGCGTGGTCCTCGACAACGGCGAACACCGCCGCCTCGAACAACTCCTCCTTGGTCGAGAAGTGGTTGTAGAACGAGCCGTTGCCGACGTCGGCCATCGTGGTGATGTCGAGGACCGACACCGCGGTCCGCCCCTGCGCCATGAGCTGCTGGGCGGCACCGATGAGGGACCGCCGGGTCTGGGCCTTGCGTCGCTGAGCACGTGTGAGAGCACCCGGGTCGGCCTGAACCATCACACACTCCTTCCAGGCAGAGTCACATGGTCTCATACGCACCCGTGACGAATTCGTCAACGGGCTTGACTGACGCGTGCGGCGTATATGACGATATCGTCAACCACAATGACGGGGAGGCGCGATGACGGTCAGCCACGACGTGCACGAGGGGCTGCACGCCGACGAGGGCGCGCTGCCCGGGGAGCACCCCGGACGCCGGCCGAACCCGGTGGTGAAGGTCCACGACATCGCGTGGCTGGAGTTCGACAAGCCCGATCTCACGCGCACCGCGGCGTTCGCGGTGGACTTCGGTTTCACCCCCACCTTCCAGACACCCGACGAGCTGCATCTCCGGGGCGCCCTGCCGGGTCCGCCCTGCGTCATCGTTCGTCGCGCCCCGCGCACCGCCTTCACCGCCGCGGCTTTCCGTGCGGCCGACTCCGCCGACGTCCACACTCTGGCCTCCGAGTGGGGACGGCCAGTGGAGTCTCTCGGCGACGCCCTGGGAGGGCACGCGGTGACCACCCGGGATCCGAGCGGATGCCGCGTGCGGGTGGTCTCGGGAGTCACCGAATGGCCTGCGCTGCCCCTGCAGAGGGTGCGCAACCCGTTCAACTTCGAGGCCCACCGCACCCGGGTCAACAGCACCCAGCGGCCCCCGCGCGCACCGGCGCTCGTCGAGAGGCTCGGCCACGTGGTGCTCTCGTCGACGCGCTACCTGGCGTCACTCAACTGGTACCTGCACAACCTGGGGATGATCGTCAGCGACTTCCTCTACTACCCCGGACAGCGTGACCGCGGGCCCGTGATGAGCTTCATCCGGTGCGACCGTGGCGGCGAGGTGGCCGACCACCACACCCTGGCCCTGACACTCGGCCCCGCCGACCGCTACGTCCACTCGGCGTACCAGGTCTGTGATCTCGACGCTCTGGCCGCGGGGAGCGAGTACCTGCTCGACCGGGGATACGACCACTCGTGGGGACTGGGTAGACACATCCAGGGCAGCCAGCTCTTCGACTACTGGCGCGATCCGGACGGATTCCTGGTGGAGCACTTCACGGACGGGGACCACTTCGACAGCACTGTCGCCGCCGGGTGGGCCCCGATGACGGCCTCGGGCCTCAACCAGTGGGGCCCGCCGGCCACCGCAGACTTCCTGGGCATCAAGCCCGGCCGCGCCGCACTGCGCGAGTTCACCTCGATCCTCGCGTCACTGCGCGAGTCCGACAACGAGTTCGACGTCCAACGCCTCTTCGGCCTGATGAAAGTAGCCCGCACATGAGCTTGTCCGTCCTCCGTACCGCCGACGCGTGGTGGGTGCTGGTGCCCGCCGGCGCCCGTCGCGTCGACACCCGCGCGACCTCCACCGCCGAGCTGATCGCGGACCGCCAGGCCGTCGTCCGTGCGACGACCGACGACGGCGAGACCGTGGACCCGTCGAGTCTGGCCCTGCAGTCGCCGGTCACCGCGCCCTGCCGCGTGATCGCGCAGATGACCAACTACGTCTCACACGTCCGCGATTCCGGCATGAACCCCGACAAGGTTCCACTGACGTTCTTCCGCAAGGCCTCGGGCTCGATCGTCGGGCCGAACGACGACATCGTCAAACCCGCGCACGTCCGACTGTTGGACTACGAGGTCGAGATCGGGGTGGTCTTCGGTACCAGCCTGCCCGTCGGAACCACCATCGACGAGCAGACCCTCGCCGACGCCGTTGCCGGCCTCGTGATCACCAACGACGTCTCAGCGCGCGACGTTCAGCTGCCCAAGACGCAGTTCTACGAAGCGAAGTCCTACCCCGGCTTCACCCCGGTCGGCCCCGTCCTGGTGCTGCTGGAACCCGGCGAGTGGGAAAAGTTCTCCACGCTCACCCTCGAGCTGAGGGTGAACGGGGTGACACGTCAGAACAGCACCGTCGCCGACATGATCTACAGCCCACTGCAGGCGGTCCGGACCTTGAACAGATTCCAGCGCGTCGATGCCGGAGACCTGCTGCTGACCGGCACCCCCGGAGGAACCGCGCTCACCGCACCCGCGAAACCCATCGAGATGATCGGAGCGCTGCTCCCGCCGCACCTGAAGTGGAAGGCGTTCTTCAAGCGGCAGGCCGGCAACCCCAAGTACCTGCAGGACGGCGACATCGTGGAGACGTCGGTCCGTGCGGGCGACGGGACTCTCGACCTGGGCATGCAGCGGAACGTGGTGCGCTACGCATGATCACCCCCACCTCATCGGCGTCGTTGTGGCCGGCCTACGACACCCCCGAGGACGTCGCGGTGATCGAACAGACACCGCTCGACGCGCGCGGGTTGCCGGTATCGACATACGCGGTCCTCGCCCGCGCGGCCGAGCAATGGCCTGAACGCACCGCGCTGCGCGTCATGCCCGACGCGACCCGGTGGCGGCAGACCACCGACCGCACGTATGCCCAGTTGCTCGACGCCGTCGACAGACATGCCGCGGCCCTCCGCGCCGCGGGGGTCGGCAGTCAGGACGCGGTCACCCTGCTGGCGCCGAACTGTGTCGAACTGATCGAGGTGATCTTGGCGGCGCAGCGCGCAGGCGTTGCCGCTCCGATCAACCCGGCCATGAACGCCGACCACGTGGCCGAACTGATCGGCAGATCGGGCTCGCGGGTTCTCGTCGCCGCCGGGCAGGACCTCGACCCCGAGGTGTTCTCGCGGCTTGACGACATCCTGGCCAGCACGGTGATCGGCACGGTGTTCCTCCTCCGCCCCACCGGGGCCGACTCCCTGCCCGAGGTACCCGATCTGGGCGACGTCACCGTCGCCTACCTCGATTCGGCCGAGGTCCCCCGCGTCGCGGTCGAGGAGGTTCGTGGTGCCGACGACCTCGCCGCACTGTTCCACACCGGCGGGACCACCGGCGTGCCCAAGCTGGCCGGTCACACGCATCGCAATGAGGTCTCCAACGCGTGGATGATCGCGGCGAACACCGTGCTCGACGAGGACTCCGTCGTCTTCGCGGCGCTACCGTTGTTTCACGTCAATGCGTTGATCGTCACCGTGCTCGCGCCGATGCTGCGCGGCCAGACCGTCGTGTGGGCGGGGCCTCTGGGGTACCGCGACCTCGCCCTGTACGGCGTGTTCTGGCACCTCGTCCAGGCCCACCGGATCTCCGGGATGAGTGCCGTTCCCACCGTCTACTCGGTGCTCGCGCAGTGTCCTGTCGACGCCGACATCTCCAGCCTCAGAGCGTGCCTCGTCGGGGCGTCGATGCTGCCATCCGCGGTGCGTGAAGGATTCGAGTCTCACACGGGAGTCCGCCTCCTCGAGGGCTATGGTCTCACCGAGGCGACCTGCGCCAGCGTGCGCAGCTTCTTCGACGGTCAGCCCGCCGGCTCGGTCGGGCAGCGCCTGCCGTATCAGCAGCTCCGCGCCGTCGACGAGGACTGGCAGGAGGTGCCCGCCGGTTCCGTCGGGCGGCTCGTCGTGTCGGGCCCCACCGTGTTCGCCGGCTACATCCGCCGTCGCGGCGAGGACGGGTTCGACCTCGATGACGGTGGGTCTGTTCGAGATGGGTGGCTGGATACCGGCGATCTGGGGTCTGTCGACGAACGCGGGTTCGTGACCCTCACCGGCCGCGCCAAGGACCTCATCATCCGCGGCGGGCACAACATCGATCCCCGCGCGATAGAGGACGCCCTTCGCGAGCATCCCGATGTCACCGACGCCGGAGTGGTCGGTCGTCCCGACGTGCACGCGGGCGAAGTACCCGTCGGTTACGTCACCATCCGGGACGGCGCCACGGTGACCGGCGCCGGCCTGCAGGCGTGGGTGAGCGACCGGGTGTCCGAAGCGGCAGCCGCCCCTCGAGAGGTGACCGTCATCGACTCGCTGCCGGTCACCGATGTCGGCAAGCCCTACAAGCTCGCGCTGCGAGCCCTCGCCACCGAGACCGCGCTCAGCGCGGCACTCACCGAGGCCGGGGCACCCACGCCGGTGGACGCTCGGATCGTCGACGGTTCTGTCGTGGCCGTGGTCGAGCAGCCCGGAGACGTCGACACGGCGACCCGCGTCCTCGACA
>NZ_JAALDW010000484.1:0-160 GCF_014145055.1 Dietzia sp. DQ11-38-2 | reverse complement strand
TGATCCACTGGACGTGGGCGCCGAGCGACGGGCGCACCCGCTCATGATCGATTCCCACCCCCTCGCCGCGCGAGGGGTCGCGCTCGTGCTCACCGCCACCGGCACCGCGAAGGTCCTCGCCCTCGCTCCGATGAGGGAGCGAGCCAGTCACCTCGGGTTC
>NZ_JAALDW010000483.1:2685-3652 GCF_014145055.1 Dietzia sp. DQ11-38-2 | reverse complement strand
CGGCTCGAGCCCCTCGGGTGTCAGGTGCACGGTGTCGCCGACCGCCAGCTGCCGGTCGATGCCCAGCGCGTCGTTGAACAGCGACCAGATGCCGTCCTTGTCGAGGTCACTGAACGCGATGATCGACACGGTGGCCGGCGGCAGACCGCGGAAATGGTCGAAATAGCGTCGGAGGTTCGACAGGAAGCCGTCCCAGCCCCGGCTGTGGTACTCGGCCTCCCAGTCCTCGCCGGTGATCCCGCTGTGGATGAGCCGCAGCACTGCTCCACCACCGTCGCGGCCCTCGACGAGGAATTCCACGACCTGCGGGTCCCCGTCCGCGGAGGACGCGTATCGCCGCCCGGGCTCCCATTCCCTGACCGTGGCCTCGGAGACGTTCCCGGAGCCGAAGTCGGACACCACGCGGGCTCCCACTCCCCCTTCCGGCGGGTCGAACCGGTGCGGTACGAACCAGCACGCCATGCCCTCACCCGTGGCCACGGCCTCCCACACCTCCTCCGGGGTGGCGTCGAGCTCGATGGACTTCTCGATCCGTTTGTGCTGGTCAGACATCGTTCTTCTCCTCTTGGTGCATTGCGGGACTGTCGGGCGAAGCGCTGTCGGGCGTGGAGCTGCGGGATGTGTGACTGCTGGACGGGGTGGGGCGGCCGGGTGCGGAGTCGCCGGGTGCGGAGCTGCCCGCGGTGTCTCCGGTCCCGGGCGGGACGGCGTGCATCCCCAGGACGAGGCGGTGTCGGCGGCCCCCCTCGGCGGAGTCGTCGTGGTATCTGGACACCAGCCTGGTGACGGCGTCCGTGAGTTCGTCCGCGAATGCCGCGCGGTCGGCCGGGGTGGCGAACCGCACCTCGCCGTCGAGGCCGAACGTCCCGACCTGCTTGCCGGTCCGGCGCGCGCCCCCCACCAGCTCACCCACCTCGCGCACCATGCGCGAGGCCAGCGCGAGCAGCCATCGTGGCGACGCCTGGTC
>NZ_JAALDW010000483.1:0-2665 GCF_014145055.1 Dietzia sp. DQ11-38-2 | reverse complement strand
GGTCGGTGCTCACGGCGGGCTGGACCCGCCCCATCACCCCCGGAGAGACGACGAACGACGACGACGAGGCCCTGAGGATCCGTTCGGTGACGTTGCCCCGCCGCCGCTCCTCGACCAGTTCGACCAGCCCGTGCTTCTCGAGTTGCCGCAGGTGATAGTTGAGCTTCTGCCTCGGGACGCCGAGGCGAGCCGCGAGCGTGGTGGCGGACCCCGGTTCGGCGAGTTCGGCCAGCAGACGAGTACGCATGGGGGCCAGCGCGGCGGTGGCCGCCTCCGCGCTGTCGATCACTCCGATGTCCTGCACGCCCGGCCTCCTGTCTCCAACGACCTCGAGCCCTCTTTCCTGCCCACCCTGCTACCGACAAACTTTCTTGTCAAGAAGGATTTTTCCGCCGGTGCGCGGTGAGGGTCACCGACAGCGGGGTGCGCACCGCGGGTACGGGCCACAACACACCGGACCGATGCAGCACTGGCCTACGCTCGGGTCCATGTGCATCCACCACGGCACCGCCACCCTCACCGGCTCCGTGACCCCTCCCGATCCCGCGCGAGAGGCAGCGCGCGTGCGCGCCCTGTGGGAACCGCTGGGTCTACCCGGGATCATCGACGTCCACACACACTTCATGCCCGAGCGGGTGATGGCCAAGGTGTGGGACTACTTCGACGGCGCCGGCCCGAAGGTCGGGCGGACGTGGCCGATCACCTACCGGGAGGCCGAGGACGAGCGGGTCGAGCGCCTGAGGTCCTACGGGGTCCTGGCGTTCTCATCCATGCTGTACCCGCACAAGGCGGACATGGCGGCGTGGCTCAACTCGTGGTCCGCGGACTTCGCGGCACGGCACCCCGACTGCCTGCACACCGCCACCTTCTTCCCCGAGCCGGCCGCCGGCGAGTACGTCCGGGACGCCATCGAGTCCGGGGCCCGGGTGTTCAAATCGCACATCCAGGTGGGCGAGTACGACCCGCGCGACCCACTGCTGGACCCCGTGTGGGGTCAGTTGGCCGAGGCGCGGGTGCCGACGGTGATCCACTGCGGCAGCGGCCCCGTGGCGGGGCCTTTCACGGGCCCGGAGCCGATCGCCGGCGTGCTGGAGCGTTACCCGGACCTGCCACTGATCATCGCCCACATGGGCATGGGCGAGTACTCGGAGTTCCTGGACCTGGCGGAGAGGTACAGCGGCGTCCACCTGGACACGACCATGGCGTTCACCGACTTCGTCGAGGAGATCACCCCGTTCCCCGACTCCGAGCGCGGGCGGCTCGTCGATCTGGAGCACAAGATCCTGCTGGGGACCGACTTCCCCAACATCCCCTACCCGTTCGCGCACCAACTCGACGCGCTCGCGGGCCTCGGGTTGGGGGATGACTGGCTACGGTCGGTGTGGCACGGTAACGCCGCGAGGCTCTTCGACCTCTGACAGGTCGGGCGACGACTGGGGGGCCAGCTGGGGTTCCGGCTGGCGTTCCGGGGCCTCCGTCTGTTCCGGACGGAGCACGCCCCCTGACCGCGTGGGCTGGGAGGGGCCACCCGAGAGGATCCGGCGGCCGGACAACGCGCTACCCAGGGTCAGTTCGTCCGCGAATTCGAGATCCGCACCCATGGGCAGGCCCGAGGCCAGGCGGCTCACCACGAGTTCGGGGAACGGCCGCAGCAGCCGTGCGAGGTATGTCGACGTGGCCTCGCCGGTGGTGTTGGGGTCGGTCGCGATGATGATCTCCGCGATCTCCTCGCCCTCGAACTCCTGACCGACCCGCCTCATCAGGCCCGCGATCCGCAGTTCGTTGGGGCCGATGCCGTTGAGGGGGTCGAGCGCGCCACCGAGCACGTGGTAGAGCCCGCGGAACTCGCGGGTGCGCTCGATGGCCTCGATGTCCTTGGGCTCTTCGACCACGCAGATGAGAGTGGGATCGCGTCGCGGGTCCGAGCAGATGCGGCAGCGTTCGCCCGCCGCCACGGTGCCGCAGACCTCGCAGTAGGAGACGCCGTCGACCACCGCCTGCAGCGCCGAACGCAGCCGCTCCACCGACTCGGGCTCCGCCTGCAGGAGGTGGAAGGCCAGCCGCTGCGCGGACTTCGGACCGACGCCCGGCAGTTTGCCGAGCTCATCGATCAGGTTCTGGACTGGTCCCTCGTACATCGCCGTTCCTGTGCTGTGTTGGTGCCGGCGTCGGTTGCGACACCGGGAGGCGGGTTCCGGACCTCCCCGGATCCCGCCGGGCTCACATGCCCAGGCCACCCATCATGTCGCCGAGGCCACCACCGGAGGCCAGCGGGCCGAGCCGCGACTCCGCGAGCTGCTGGACCTTGGTGTGGGCGTCACCGAAGGCACCCACGAGCAGGTCCTGCAGCGTCTCGATGTCCTCGGGGTCCACGACCTTGGGGTCCACGGTGACCCCGGTGACCTCTCCGGTGCCGCGCATGGTGACGGTGACGAGACCGCCACCGGCCTGACCGTCGACCGTGGTCGCGGCGATCTCCTGCTGCGCCTGGGCGAGCTGGGCCTGCATCTGCTGGGCCTGCTCGAGGAGGGCGTTCATGTCGGGTCCGGGCTGCATGTCGGGTCCTTTCGGCTGGTGCCTCATCTGAGCCGGGGCGGCCCCGGTCGGTCGGGATCCAGGGTAACCGCACCCTCGGACAGCGTGCCCCGCCGCGCGGCGGGCCGAG
>NZ_JAALDW010000482.1:3311-12348 GCF_014145055.1 Dietzia sp. DQ11-38-2 | reverse complement strand
GAGGAGATCTACCCGGTCGGTGCGCGGTGAGGTGATCAGAACGCTCCGCTGGCGTGCGCCCGGTGTTTTGTGCAACTAGTTGCATAAAACGGTGGGCGGCCGTACGGTCGGGGACAGCCGACCCCATACCGGTCTCGAAAGGACAGCTCATGGCCCTTCCCTCCGTGCTCGCCGGCCCGCTCACCGTCCCGGTGGTCGCCTCGCCGATGTTCATCTATTCCGGCCCGGAATTGGTGGCCGCGCAGTGTCAGGCCGGGGTGATCGGGTCGTTCCCGGCGCTCAACGCGCGACCGCAGTCGGCCCTCGGGGAGTGGCTGGACCAGGTCACCGAGAGCAACGCCGCCTTCGCCGCGGCGAACCCGGACCGGTACGTGGCCCCGTTCGCCGTCAACCAGATCGTCCACCGGTCCAACGACAGGCTCGAGCAGGATCTGGCGACCGTCGTCGAGCACGAGGTGCCGATCGTCATCACCTCCCTCGGTGCCCGTACCGAGGTCAACGAGGCCGTCCACTCCTACGGCGGCATCGTGCTGCACGACGTGATCAACGACAGGTTCGCCCGCAAGGCCATAGAGAAGGGGGCCGACGGGCTGGTGGCGGTGGCCGCCGGCGCCGGGGGACACGCCGGGACGCAGTCGCCGTTCGCCCTGATCCAGGAGATCCGCGAGTGGTTCGACGGCCCGCTGCTGCTGTCCGGGGCGATCGCCCACGGCCGGTCGATCCTCGCCGCGCAGGCCGCCGGCGCCGACCTGGCATACGTGGGCTCGGCGTTCCTCGCGACCGAGGAGTCCCGCGCGGCCGACGAGTACAAGCAGATGATCGTCCGGAGCAAGGCTGAGGACATCGTCTACAGCAACCTCTTCACCGGCATCCACGGGAACTACCTCCGGGGCAGCATCGAGGCGGCCGGGCTGGACCCGGACGACCTACCCGTCTCGGATCCCACAGCCATGGACTTCGGCTCCGGTGGGGGCGCGGACTCCAAGGCGTGGCGGGACATCTGGGGCGCGGGCCAGGGCGTGGGCGCTGTCTCCACGTCGGGCACCGTGCGCGAACTGGTCGAGCGGCTCCGCGCGGAGTACGAGCAGGCGGCGTCCGCCCTGGCTGCGCGCTGACACCGTGTCACTGAAGTTCGCGATTCTCACCTCTCTGACCGAGCGGGCGGGGAGCGGGATCGAGCTGGCACGGCGGTTCGACAAGTCGATCGGGTACTTCTGGCCGGCCACCCACCAGCAGATCTACCGGGAGCTCGACCGGCTGGCGGAGTCCGGGCTGATCCGGGAGCTCCCTCTCGAGGGCGCCCCCTCGCGGGGTAACCCGCGTCGTTTCGAGGTCACCGGGGACGGCCGGAGGCTGCTCACCGAGTGGATCCGCGAACCGGACGAGCCGGACCCGATGCGGTCCACCATGGCGGTGCGGGTGCGTGCCGCGGCCGCGACGGGGGCGGTCGACGAGGTCCGGGAGGCGCTGCGGCATCACCGGGACCAGCGGGCCGACAATCTCCGCCGGTACCGCGAGATCGAGGACCGGGATTTCGCCCGGCCCGACCCGGCCGACGCCCGCGACCTCCTCCAGCACCGCGTGCTCACGCTGGGGATCCAGGTGGAGCAGGCGTGGGTGAGGTGGTGCGACGAGGTGCTCGAGATGCTGGACCAGCTCCAGGCGGGCTGAGAGTCGCCCTCCGGAACACGGCGCCGGCACGTCAGCCGACGGTCAGCAGGATCTTCCCGTGGCTCTCCCCCGACTCGAGCAGGGCCAGCGCCTCCGCCGCGCGCTCGAGCGGGATCTCCCGGGACACGCGGGTGGTCACGTCACCCGCCGCGACCATCGGCCACACGCAGTCCACCACCTCCCGGCAGATGCCGGTCTTGCCCCCGGGACCGTCGACCGGGCGGGCACGGAGGTTGGTGGCCAGCACGCCGGCTCGGCGGGGGAGCAGGGCCCCCAGGTTCAGCTCTCCCTTCACCCCGCCCTGCATGCCGATCACGATCAGTCGGCCGTCCGGGGCGAGTGAGGCGATGTTGGGCTCGAGGTACTTCGCGCCCATCACGTCGAGGATCAGGTCGACGCCACGGCCCCGCTCGTCCGCGTCGGTCCATTCTCTGACCCGGTCAGGGAAGTCCTCCTCGCGGTAGTCGATGACCAGGTCGGCGCCGAGCTCGCGACACTTCCGCACCTTCTCCGGGCCTCCGGCGGTGGTGGCCACGCGGGCGCCGAGCGCGCGGCAGACCTGGATGGCGTGCGAACCGATGCCCCCGGCCCCGCCGTGGATCAGCACCCGCGGGGCCCCGAGGTCCGTGTCGCCCCAGCGGGCCTCGGGAGACAGGACGCCGCGGCCGAGCCCGCCGGTCATGACGAGGTTGGACCACACCGTGCACGCCACCTCGGGCAGCGTCGCGGCCTCGTGGAGTGATACGCCGGCGGGAACGGGCATGACCTGCCCGGCCGGCACGGCCACCTTCTCGGCGTACCCGCCGCCGACCAGGAGCGCGCACACCTCGTCGCCGATGGCCAGGCCTTCGACGCCTTCGCCCACGGCCGAGATCCGTCCGGAGCACTCGAGTCCGAGGATCTCCGACGCTCCGGGCGGCGGCGGGTAGAGGCCCTGGGACTGCAGGAGGTCGGCGCGGTTGACGGCCGTGGCCGCCACGTCGATGAGGACCTCGCCGGGCCCGGGGTGCGGATCGTCCACCTCGGTCAGCCGGAGGGAATCGGGACCGTTGGAATACTCGATGGCCTTCATGCCTCGACCGTAGCCGCGATGGCCGCGGCCGGCAGCCGGGCTGGGTGTGGGCGGGAGGGTCCACTACGATGAGCAGCGTCGTCCACGCGTGTTCCACGTGGAACCACGCGCCCTGGCGTGTCGTGGCGGACGACGGGGAAGTGTGGCAGAGCGGCCGAATGCACTCGCCTTGAAAGCGAGCGTGCCTAAACAGCACCGGGGGTTCAAATCCCTCCACTTCCGCCCCGGACGTCGACGTGACCGCACTCAGGCGTAGTAGCCCTCTCGCAGGTTGATGCCGTGCTCGACCCACGCCTTGAGTGCGGTGAGCATCATCGTCCACCCCTCGCAGTTGCCGAAGGCGCTCTCCGCGCCGCCGGGCGTCACGCGCCAGGCCCGCTCGGTGATCGTGACCAGCGTGCGCGCGCCGTCGTCGATCGGTTCGAACTCGAAGACCGTGGTGGTCTCGGTGTCCGTGGCCTCGACGCCCTCCCACCTGATGACCAGTCGCCGGGGTGGATCGGCCTCGACCACCGTCACCGGGAATCGGCCGGGGAAGTCGGCGAACTCCCACGAGACCTCCGCGCCCGGCTCGAGCCTGCCACGGGCGCCCCCGGTGGTGAAGTAGCGGGACAGTTGCGCGGGGTCGGCCACGGCCTCGTAGACGGCGTCGACGGGCCGCCCCACGCGGCCCGAGACGGTGAAGGTCAGTTCTCTCAGCACTCCAGACATGTTGTAGATTTACAACATGTATGACGGTGCGCGCAAGGGTGCGGACGACGACGACGCCGTGTTCAAGGCTCTCGCCGCCCCGATACGGCGGCGCATGCTGGACGCGCTCAAGGACTCGCCGCGCACGACCGGCGGTCTCTGCGCCCTGTTCCCCGACATCGACCGCACCACGGTGCTGCAGCACCTGCGCGTGCTCGAGCGCGCCGACCTGGTGGCGGGCCGCAAGGTCGGCCGCGAGCGCCACCTGTCGCTCGCACCGCTGCCGATCAAGCGGATCCACGACCGGTGGATCGGTGAGTACGCCCGCGCGGCGGTCGATCTGCTCGAACAGCTCGACGCAGAAGGCGACCAGCTAAACCACCAGGACGAATAATCACCTGTTTACACACGGTGGTCCCTGCTGGGATGATCAGAGAGATCTCGCAGTGAGAGTGGGGCCGTCCACCGCCGTCGAGCGGCGACCCGGCCCCACCACCACATCCTCTGAGCGCGACGAACCGCCGGGAGTGCGCCATGGTCGGCACGAGCACCGCCATCCGTCAGATGCGTGGGGGCGTCGCGTGCGCCCTCGCCCTCCTCCTCCTGGTCTGCGCCGGTGTCGGCGCCGGATCGGGAGCGGCCGGGGCCCAGTCCGCCGCTCCGCCACCCGTGCCTCTGCCGTCCGCCGATCCGTTCTACACCCCGGACGGGCCGATCGCCGATCTCGCGCCGGGAACGGTGATCAAGAGCAGGACCATGACCTACGGGTCGCTCGAACTCGCCACACCGCTCACCAGCACCCAGGTGCTCTACCGGACCACCGATCAGGCGGGCGCGCCGAGCGCGACGGTCGCGACGGTTCTCAGGCCCCTGGTCCCGGGGCCCCCGAGGCTCATCTCCTACCACATGGCCTACGACGCGCTGGGCTCCGAATGCGACCCCTCCTACACCCTGACCGGGAACGGTGCCCCGGGCCGGGCCGCGATCGCCGAGCAGGGTGTGATCGGCGGATATCTCGCGGCCGGCTACACCGTCGTCGTTCCCGACTACGAGGGACCGGACCTCGAGTGGACGATCGGGCGCCAGTCCGGCTACGCCGCCCTGGACGGTGTCCGCGCCACGATCGACCATCTGGGACTGCCGGCGTCGACGCCGGTGGGGCTGGCCGGATATTCCGGCGGGTCCGTGCCCACCCAGTGGGGTGCCGAGGTGGCGCCGACCTACGCCCCGGAACTCAACATCGTCGGCGCGGCCGCCGGAGGACTGCCGGTCAACGTGGCCCACAACCTCCCGTACGTGAGCGGGAGCGCCACATGGGCCGGGGTCATCCCCGCGCTCGTCGTGGCCTACCAGCGAGCGTATGGGATCGACACCGACAGTTTCCTGTCGGACTACGGCCGCCACCTCGTCGAGATCGTCAGCTCGCAGTGCATCAACGCCTTCGCCGCCGACTACCCCGGACTCACCGACGCCCAGATGGTCCGCGCCCCGTACACGTCCCTGCTGGACATCCCGGCGGTGGTGAGCGCGATCGGGGACAACGTGATGGGCACGGCGGGCACGCCGAGGGTCCCGATGCTGCTGGCCGTGGGCGACGTCGACGGGATCGGCGACTCGGTCATGGTGACGGCGGATGTCGCCGGTCTGGCGTACGAGTACTGCACCCGCGGTGTGGCGGTGACCTACGCGCAGTACGACGGCCTCGCCCACTCCGAGGCGTTCGCACCCTTCCAGGTGCAGACGGCCCAGTTCCTCGCCGACCGGTTCGCCGGCCTCGCACCCACCACCAACTGTCAGGGGACCTGAGCATGTCGACCTTCTTCTCCGCCCGGACCCACCGCGCGCTGAGCGCGGGGTTCTACAAGGATCCGGATTTCGACTACGAGGTGCGGTGCCTGCTCGGGGCCGTCGCCTACGGCGCCGCCGAGGCCGGGGAGGTCCTGGCGACCGTGGACGGGGTCGGCGACGGCGACCACGATCACTGGTTCCACGCCTGGCACGACCTCGGGAGCGGGGTCCACGCCGCGGCGGACCGGGAGGCGGCGGCCGGTCGGACGGTGACCGCGTCGATGGCCTACCTCCGAGCGTCCACGTATCTCGCGGTGGCGGTGAACGCGGCCAGCGGCCTGCGGGACGAGGGGCAATTGACGTCGACGTTCCGCCTCCAGCGTGCGAGCTGGGAGCGCTTCGTCGACACCACCGACCGGGTGATCGAACGGGTGTCCATCCCATGGGAGAAGGACACGATGCCCGGGTGGTTCCTCCGGCCGTCGACCGAGCCCGGACCCCGCCGGACACTGGTGATGGTCAACGGCAGTGACGGGGCGACCAGTGGGCTCTGGCACAACGGTGCGGCCGGCGCGCTCGCGCGCGGATACAACGTGCTGCTCTTCGACGGACCGGGCCAGCAGTCGATGCTGTTCGAGCGCGGGATCGGCTTCCGCCCGGACTGGGAGTCGGTCCTCACCCCCGTCGTCGACTTCCTCCTGGACCGCTCCGACGTCGACGCCGGAGCGCTGGCCGTGTACGCCATCAGTCAGGGCGGGTTCTGGGTCTCGCGGGCGCTGGCCTACGAACATCGCTTCGCCGCAGCGGTCGCCGACCCCGGAGTGGTGGACGTGGCGGCGTCGTGGACCACGCACATCCCGTCCAGCCTGATGACGCTGTTCCGCGCGGGCAAGAAGGAGGCGTTCGACCGCGACATGTCACTCGGGATGGAGTTCTCCTCCTCCACCGCGCGGACGTGGGCCTTCCGTGCCCGACCGTACGGGGAGACCGGGTACTTCGACACCCTCGCCGCGGTCCACCGCTACTCGCTGACCGCCGACGAGATGTCGGACATCACCACCCCACTGCTCGTGACCGACCCGGAGGACGAGCAGTTCTGGCCCGGCCAGTCCGAGCGGCTCGCCGAGGGCGCGGGCGGCCCCACCGAACTGGCCCGGTTCACCGCTGCCGAGGGTGCGAACTACCACTGCCAGCCGCTGGCCCGACAGCTCACCGATGCGCGGATGTTCGGCTGGCTCGACACGGTCCTGAGCTGACCTGACCGCCGGCTCGCGCCGATCTCGGCTCAGGCCGTGGTCTCGTGGAGTTCCGCCGCCGACACGTGGCGGATGATCTCGAGGACCCGCGGGTAGGCGCGGGAGTCCCCTGACACGAGGGAGCCGTGGTCCTCGTCGTTGAACAGGACCATCTTGGCCTTCCCCCCGGCGCGGCCGACCGCGTCCACATAGCGCTGGGAGTTCTCCGGCCCCACGGTCACGTCGCGGGCGCCGTGCATGGCGACCACCGGGGTATCTGTGGCGATGTTCTGGATCGGATCGACCTTCGCGTAGCGCTCCGGCACCTCCGCCGGGGTCCCGCCGATCGCGGTGACGATCCTGTCGTCGCCATGGGTGGCCGCGTAGACCATGTCCAGAGGGCCGGCGATCGAGATCACCCGCGTCGGGCGGAACGCCGGTTTGGCGCCGACCTCGTCGTCGTCCAACGTGTGTCGCGTTCCGGCCCACACGGCGAGCTGGGCTCCCGCGCTGTGCCCCACCACCAGTTCGTCGTCGGTGGTGATCTGCGGGAACTTCTTGTCCACCTCGACCACGTGGTCCATAGCGCTCGCGACGTCGTGGAACGTGGTCGGCCATCCGCCGCCCGAGCCCACCCGTCGGTACTCGATGTTGTAGACGGCCATCCCGCGGTTGGCCAGCGTTCGGGCGAGCGGGTCGAACGAGTCGGCCCCGATCTGGTCCCGCCACGCCCCGCCGTGGATGAGGACCGCCAGGGGGATGGAGTTGGGGAGCTGCTCCCCGGCGGGCAGGTAGAGGTCCGCCCAGTTCTGCTCCGGATCCGAGGTGCCGTTCGTGGGGTACTCGAACCGCTGGACGGTGACCTCGTCGAGCCTCACCGGGGCGCGGAGGTCGGTCACCACGACCGGCGCCGCGCCGGTGGTCACACATCCCGACCCCAGTGCCAAGGCGGTCGCCAGGACCACGCCGATCCGCGCGGCTCTCGTGGGGCGGTGACAACGTCGTCGCTGCAGCATGACCACCATTTTCTCAGGCACGAATCAGAAAGAAGGAATAGCCGACTCATGCTGGACGCAGTCGCCGTTCACCACAGTCCGGTGAGGGGCGCCGGACGGCGTGGTGAAATCGATCTTAGAATGAGCGGCGCGAAAAACCTAAGGGTTCCCTACCGGATTCCGGTGACCGCAGGTGAGGAGGAATGTCGGGCCGCGATCTGCAGGCGGGCGGCGGTCTCCACGCCTACCGGAGCACTTGGACCCGCCCGGTGTCAGGCGCGCTCAGGGGGCCCTCGTCGGTGACGTACCGGATGAGCGCGTCGATGTCCGTCAGGCCCGCCTCCCGGCGATCCCCCCGCTCGGCGAGGGGCGAGCCCCTGAACTCGGGAGAGGAGAGGAACTCGTTGACCACGACCGTGTACTCGCGGTCGGGATCGACCGGCTGGTCGTCGACCAGCAGTTCGGAGACCCTCGCGCCTGCCGGTCGCCGGGTGTCCACGGTGTAGCGCACGTTGGACGAGACCGCCGGGCCGTTGTCGCCGATGTCGTCGGCGAAGTAATCGAACGCCGCTCGCAGTTCCCGCCCCGTCACGGTGACCAGGTAGAGGCGGTCGCCGTAGGGCTGCACGGTGTGCAGGGTCGCGTAATCCAGGGGGCCCTGGGGCAGGTCTGTCCGCAGCGAGTCCGGGTTGGACAGCGCGAGCTGGGCGCCCCTTCCCCGGGTGGCGTGGAGTTGGCAGTCGGCGATCACGTCGGCCAGCGGGGACTCCCCGTTGGAGTCCATCCTCCGGGGGATCGTCTCGGTGGCGGAACCAAGGGGCGTGCGGGCCTCCGCGGTCGCGGCGGCACCGGCCTGGCGCGCGAGTTCCTCGGTGCCCGGGTCGGGTGCGATGTCGGCGTTCACCGTCTGGTTGAACGCCGAGGTCTGGGGACGGATCACGTCGCCGGTGGCGGGATCGACGGCGAGGTCGACCACGGCGACCGACCGTCCGTGTGACGCCGGCGCCACCACGACACGCTCCTCGTTCTCCGCGTCCCTGACCCGGCAGGTGGCGGGACCGCCCGAGGCGCCGACGATCAGCGCGTCGACCGCGGGATCGAGGCGTGTGATCAGGTCGAGCTCGGTGAGTTCCTCCGGGCAGGCCCCGGGGTCGAGGTTGCCGTGCACCGTGGTGGACTGCACCAGCCCCACGATCGCCTCCACGCCGAGGAACTGCAACGCGTCGACGGTCTCGTTGACCGCTTTCACGGGGTCGGAGAGCCGGGTGGTGGTCTCCGGGGCGCTGTCGGAGGGGACGGTGACCGCCACGATTCCCACGCGCACGTCCCCGACCCGTTGGATCGCGAACGGGAAGGTGGGTGCGGCGTCGGGGGAGGGGATGACGTTGGAGGCCAGGAAGGGGAAGGCCGCGCCCCGGAACGGGGGAAGGGGCGGGTCCACCCGGCAGTCCTGCTCCGTACGGCACGCCGGTCGAACCAACTCGCGGATGTGGTCGGCGCCCTTCTCCAGCTCACGCCTCCCGACGCCCGCTCCGTTCACCCCGAGGCGGTTGAAGAACTCGACGGTCGGCCGGTCACCCAGCAGC
>NZ_JAALDW010000482.1:1645-3290 GCF_014145055.1 Dietzia sp. DQ11-38-2 | reverse complement strand
TGGGGACGTCCCGCCGATGGAGTCACCGGTGGCGAGCAGCATCGCGTCACCGGACTGGTCTCGCAGCTTGCCCACCGTCGCGGCGAGGTGGGACCCCCCGCCCGCCGGTCGCACGTTCCCCGAGCCGTCCCGGAGCTGGCCCTGGAACCCCACCGGTCGGGTGAGCGCGCCGGAGAACTCCCCGATTCCGAGGATCCGCACCGACTGCGTCTCCACCGAGGGCGTCCACGGCCGGCCCGACTCGCCGGGGCGGGCGTCGGCGGCGGGCGCGGAGGCGAGGGTGAGGACCAGCGCGCCGATGGCCGTGAGCACCAGCGTGATAACCCCGGCGAGGCGACGGGGCGAGGACTGCGCGCCGCGGACGGCGGCGGCTGACTGTGAACCCGACCACAGGGCGACCTGGATGGGCGAGGAGTTCACGCTGTCCCATGAACTCTTCTGTCTCATCCGGCTCCTTCGGGTCCCGCCCAGGTCGGGCACGCGGACACGTGGGGCCGCGAGCGGGAGCACCACTCCGCCCCCTCGAACCCCGACCACTGTGCCGGTGCGAGGTCACGGGAGCCCGCCGGAACAGTCACGTTCCGATCACAAAAGTGCGGGCGGCGGCGAGTAGGCGGTCGTTTTCCGCCGGGTCGCCGATCGTCACCCGCACCCCGTCTCCGGCGAAGCACCTCGTGATGACGAGGTGGTCGCGGCAGTGTGCGTCGAACGCCGCCGCGGCGTCCCCGAGCGGCAGCCACACGAAGTTGGCCTGGCTGTCCGGGACGGCGTGCCCGAGTCCGAGCAGCGCCTCACGGACCCTTTCCCGTTCCGCGACCACCGCGTCCGTGCGGGCGCGGAGCTCGTCGCCGGCCTCGAGGCATGCGATCCCCGCGGCCTGGGCGAGCGAGCTCACCGAGAAGGGGACGACCATCTTCCCCACCGATGCCACCAGCCCCGCTGGTCCGGTGAGGTAGCCCACGCGCAGGCCCGCCAGACCGTACGCCTTGGAGAACGTCCGCAGTGCCACGACGTTCGGCCGGGCCATGGACTCGGCGACGCCGTCGATCGGGTCCTCGGATCGGAGGTACTCGTAGTAGGCCTCGTCCAGCGCCACGGTGACCCGCTCCGGGATGCGGTCCAGGAACGCGGTGAGCGCGGCCCGGGAGACCGCCGGACCCGTGGGGTTGTTGGGGGTGCACGCGAAGATGACCCGGGTCCGGTCGGTCACGGCATCGGCGAGGGAGTCGAGATCGAGGGTGCCGTCGGAGCGGTTGGGGATCGCGACGGGGACGGCGTGGGCGATGCGCGCGATGATCGGGTACGCCTCGAACGATCTCCAGCCGAAGAGCACCTCGTCCCCCGGGGCGCACACCGCCTGCACGAGTTGCTGGCACAGCGCGACCGACCCGCACCCCGCCGTGACGTTCTCCGTTGGGATACCGAGGTACTCCGACAGTCGGGAGACGAGGGCCCCGGCCGTGATGTCCGGGTAGCGGTTCACCCCTGCCGCCGCGTCCACGATGGCGGCCGCCACGCTCGGGAGCGGGCCCGCGGTCGTCTCGTTGGAGGCGAGCTTGATCGCGCCCGGGACGGTGGCGCCGGGTACGTACGAGGGGATGGCGTCGAGGTCGGTGCGCACGTCGGGGGACATGCGTCCAGAGTA
>NZ_JAALDW010000482.1:0-1611 GCF_014145055.1 Dietzia sp. DQ11-38-2 | reverse complement strand
GTCCGGCCGTTTTGCGCACCCCGCCGACCGGTGTGTACTGTTATCCCTCGTTGGCTCAGCAGAGCCTCCAGGAGGCGTGCCAGAGCGGCCGAATGGGACTCACTGCTAATGAGTTGTCCTCCTTAAAGGGGACCGGAGGTTCAAATCCTCTCGCCTCCGCCATGCCGGAGCACCGGGTGACCGGATGAACTGGCACGACAGATGAATACTGCGCCCGTAGCTCAATGGATAGAGCACTTGACTACGGATCAAGAGGTTAGGGGTTCGAGTCCCTTCGGGCGCACAGCAGGTATCGGCAACGCCCTCGTCCCTCCGGACGGGGGCGTTCGTCGTCCGCCGTCCCTCTGCGGATCACCGGCGGCGGGTCCCGGGCGCGGGGGTGGGGCCGACGGTACGACGACGACGAGGCCGGCCGCTTCGTAGGCTGTGCCGATGCCCACGCCCGCTCGAGATGCGCTCCGCCGCAACGCCGGCCATCTGGCGTCGGTGGCTCTGGTGATCATGTGGAGCTCGGGCTATGTCGGCGCCGAGCTCGGGACCCGGACCGGGGGGACCCCGCTGCAGCTGCTCGGGTGGCGGTTCTCGATCCTGGGGGTGCTGCTGCTCTCCGTCTGCCTCGTGCTGGGCGTGCGGTTGGCCGACCGGAGGGCGTGGGCGCGGCAGGCGGTGTTGGGTCTGTTCAGCCAGGCCGTGTTCCTGTTCATGATCTTCGAGGGCGTCGCGCGCGGTGTCGACGGCGGGACGGCGGCGCTGATCGCGGCCCTGCAGCCGCTGCTCGTGGCGACCGTCGCGGGCAGGTTCCTCGGGGAACGGACCACGCCGGTCATGTGGTTCGGCATGCTGCTCGGGATGGCCGGCGTGGTGGTGGTGGTCTCTGGCGGCCTGGGTGCCGGGAGTGCGCCGTGGTGGGCGTACCTGTTCCCGGTGGCCGGGATGCTGAGCCTCGCCACGGGGACGGTTCTCACCCAGCGCCTCAGGCCGACGGAGACCCTGCTCCAGGCGATCACCATGCAGTCGGTCGTCGCGGCGGGGGCCCTGGTCGCAGCGATGCTCCTCGTCGGGCAGGGAGCGGTGCCGGCCGACCCCGACTTCTGGGTGGCGGTGGCCTGGCTGGTCTTCCTGTCGACGCTCTGCGGGTACGTCCTCTATGTGTTCGTCACCCGCACCCGCGGCGCCACGGTCGCCAGCGTCCTGCTCTACCTGACCCCGCCCACCACCATGGTCTGGGTGTGGTTGATGTTCGGGGTGCCGATCACTCTTCTCGCGGTGGTGGGGATGGCGGTCAGCGCGGTCGGTGTGGTCCTCGTGTTGCGGTCGCGGGCCGGGGCGCAGGCCCACCTCGCGCGGCGATAGAGGGAGGCCGGCCGACCGCGGAGCCTGTGGACGAGGCGGCCGGTACGGGAGAGTATTCAGGGGTGAACCCGGAACACCCCGACCACCTCCAGCGGACACTCGCCGACCTCGACGCCCGTCTCGGACGCATCACCGCCGAGATGGCGGAGGTCCGGAGCGACCTGGCCGCGCTCGGGCGACAGGCGCAGCAGGCGCCGCCGACAGCGCAGGCACCCCGTACCCAGCCGGGGCCTCCTGCTGGGCCGGTGCCTCCCGCGC
>NZ_JAALDW010000481.1:0-1728 GCF_014145055.1 Dietzia sp. DQ11-38-2 | reverse complement strand
CAGGTCGGGCGCGACGCCGTCCGGGGTGAACCCCGAGTTCTCGCCGGCCTCGATGGCCGCCGCACGGTCCGCGGGGTCGATCGACCCGTCCGGGCCGGGGGTCGCGGCGAGCGGGGTGAGCATGCCGTCGTTGGCGTCGGGCTCCACCAGGACGCGGTCGGCGAGCATGCACGGGTTGCCGGCGAGGGCGGAGAAGTTGCCCGCCGCGATCGTGTACGCGGGGTACTGCTTGTGGACCCCCTTGGCGAACGAGGCGATGGAGAAGACGACGAGCAGCCCCGCGACCACCGCGATGGGTGCGGCGGCGATGGTCCGCATACGCCGACGGCCCTCACGGGTCCTGGGCGCCTGCGTGCCGGTGTAATCCTGGCGGAGGTGCTGCCATCCGGCGTAGGCGAAGGTCAGTACCGCCAGGCCCAGCAGGACGGTGGCCGCGTCGATGCCCCGGATGCTGGGGGCCTTGTCCCACCAGGGGATGCCGTAACTCGAGACGTACCACCAGCCGTTGGGGCCGGCGAAGGCCAGGGCGAGCACCACCAGGGTGATGCCCAGGAACACGGTCCTGTTGCGGGCGGTGCGGACCGCGGACGCGGCGATGGCCATGGCGCCGAGCGCCGCGATCGCCGCGCCGATCCCCGCGTACACACCGAAGTGGTGGGTCCACTTGGTGGGGGAGAACATCATGAAGAAGGCGGTGCCCACGACCACGCCGACCAGGCGCCAGACGGGCCCCGAGGCCGCGCCCGGGATCTTGCCGCGGCGCAGCAGGGTGCCGATCACCATGACGAGGCACAGCAGGACCAGCAACACCGGGAGTCGACGGGAGAGCGAACCGTCGACGGTCGGGATCATCAGGTAGTAGTAGCGGACGAACTCCTCGAACCAGTTCAGGTTGGGGCCGATCTCGCCGCGCACCCGGATCGCCTCGAGTACCGAGGCCAGGGACTGGATGCCGAAGACGCTGATGAGCACCATGGTCCCCGCGGCGAGTACCGGCGCGACCAGGGCCAGGCGTGAGCCGACCTCGCGTCCGCGCACCACGACGGTGCGCAGGACAGGGCGCAGCCCCATGACGAGTGCGGCGACGGCCATCAGTCCGGTGGGGCCGGTGGCCAGGGAGAAGGAGGCGAGGATCACCGCGACCGCGTACGGCAACATGCGCCGGGTGGCGATGGCGCGTTCGACCGACGTCCAGGTGAGCAGTGCGCCGAGGGCGATGACGGGCTCGGGCCGCAGGCCGTTGTTGAAGGCCATCCAGAAGGCGAGGAACACGGCGGCGGCGCTCCACACCACCACCGGGGTGGTCCGTGCGGCGCGGCCGAGCCGCGGCAGGACCTCGCGGCTGATGACGAGCCAGCACAGGATCGCCGCGATCAGCGCGGGCAGCCGCATCCACGGGCTGGCGGTGGACACGTGGGCGAGCATCGTGAGCAGGTCGTAGTAGGGGGAGCCGAACGGCGATTCCGGGACCCCGTACCAGCGGTAGTAGTTGGCCATGTAGCCGGCGGGGTCCGCGGCCCGGGCCATCGACATGATGTACCCGTCGTCGGAGGTGTTGCCGCCGACGAAGTGCCACACACCGAGCGTGCCGATCACGGCCACGTCCGGGAGCCGGATCCTGAACCACCCGCGGGGCAGGAAGCGGCGGGACCGGCGACCGTCGGTCTGGTCGAGTCCGTGCAGGGCCCACAGGGCCACGGCGGTGGCGATCAAGCCGATCACGATGGC
>NZ_JAALDW010000480.1:0-1817 GCF_014145055.1 Dietzia sp. DQ11-38-2 | reverse complement strand
GTGCGACGGGTGACGGCGGCGAGGATGATCGCGACGAAGACGGCGGGGAACGCCGCGTCGAGCCCCAGTTGGCCGGGATCGGGCAGGACGTATCCGACGCCGACTCCGATCGCCGCACCGAGGGGCCACGCGACCAGGAGGGCGATGCCCACCGTCCGGAACGCGGCGAAGCGGCGCGACGGGTGCTGCGGGGCCGTGGCCACGGCGACGCTCTCGTCGTTGACCAGGTGGGTCCACAGCAGTCGGGGGGCGCGCTGGTCGGGCAGGAACGTGGACGCCGAGAGGCCGTAGACGGCGTTGCGGAGGCTCACCAGGAGGCCGGCGCCGACCGCGATCCAGAGCAGGCCGCCCGACGCGACGACTCCGACGAACACCAGCTCCGAGGACGCGCTGAGGACGAGGGCTGCGGCGAGGACGACGAGCCACGGGGGTAGGCCTGCCGCTGACGCCGCCGACCCGTAGGCCATCCCGACCACGGCTATCGCCGTCGCGATCGCCGCGGCGGTCGACACGGGCCTGGTGGCTGCAGTGGACGCAGCGGACGCAGAGGGCGACGGTGTTCGCCATAATGGACGCATGGACAGTATGGTGAACGCAGACGTGGCGCCTGTCAAGCTGATCACTCGTTCGTTATAGTAAACGGATGACCCCCCAGCTCGGAGCCAGGATCGGGAGCGCGATCAAGCGGGAGCGCACGTCAGTAGGCCTGTCGGTATCCGAGCTCGCACGACGCTCGGGGGTCTCCAAGGCAACCGTGTCCCAACTCGAATCGGGCGGGGGAAACCCCAGCGTGGAGACCCTGTGGGCACTGGGGGATGCGCTCGGCGTGCCCTTCGCCCGTCTCGTGGACGAGGACGTCGAGCCCGTCACGCTGATCCGAGCCGCCGATGCTCCGCTCATCCGTTCGGCCAGCGCGGACTACGTGGCCGCGCTCCTCTCGGCCAGCCCTCCCCATGCACGGCGGGACGTGTACCTGATCCGGGCCGACCCCAGTGGTCCGAAGGTGTCCGCGCCGCATGTCCGGGGCACCGTCGAGCACGTGATCCTGGTGTCGGGGTCCGCGCTCGTGGGCCCGGAGGCGGCTCCCGTCGAGTTGTCGCCCGGCGATTACCTCAGCTACCCCGGCGACGCCCCGCACATCTTCGACGCCCAGCACGAGGGAACCACCGCGGTGCTCATCTCCGAGGTCAGATAGGTCAGCCGCCCCGAAGGTGACGCCGGGTATGCCTGCGGCCACGCGGCAGTAGACCGTCTCCGGTCAGCCCTCGGACTCGGCAGACGGCAGCGCCGAGGTGGTCGAGGTGGTCGTGGTGGCTGTGGTGGCGACGACGGCGACCTCGGTCAGCGGCGGCAGATCGAAGGCCCAGCCCGCGGTGCCCTCGGGCCGGAGCATCGCCCGCTTCGCCGAGTCGTCGAGCTGGACCGCCAGGACGATCTCGTATTCGCGGTCCGGTGACAGACGCGTGGTGGTGGAGGCAGCGGAACCCTTGCAGTCCGAGCTGACCGCCCGGGCATCGCGGGTCGCGCCACCGGACCGGAGCTCGGCGACGTCAGCGGGACCGAGCGAGGACCAACGATCCGGGCCCGACTCGGGGGAGGTGGCGATGCTGAGGGTGAGCTCCACGCCGCAGCCCGGAGTCCGCACCATCCCATCGATCCTCGCCGAACCGAGTTCGACGCCGTCCCGGCTCACCAGGGTGAACCACCGGCCGGGTGTGACGCTGACCGGTCGCCGGGGGCCGGGTTCGACGGTGGGGGACGAGGCGGGGCCGGTGGGCTCGGGCCCGGCGATCGCGTCGGCCTCGGTGGCCTGGCCC
>NZ_JAALDW010000479.1:3348-7288 GCF_014145055.1 Dietzia sp. DQ11-38-2 | reverse complement strand
TCGCGCTCGCGGCGGCCGCGTTCGGTCGGTGGGCGGTGGACTCGGTCCACCTCGACATCGCCGACGAGGCCGGTCAGCGCGCCGAGGCGCTCGACGCCGTCGCCCTGGGGTTCGTGGCCACGGCCTGCATCCACCCGTCCCAGGTGGCGGTGGTCCGACAGGCCTACGCGCCCGACGACGACGAGGTGGCCTGGGCCCGGAAGGTCCTCGACGCCGCCCGGAGCAACCAGGGCGTCTTCCGGCTGGACGGCCGCATGGTCGACGGCCCCGTCTTCCGACAGGCCGAAGCCACGATGCGTCGCGCCGCGGCCTCCGCCACCTGAGACCCCCCACCCGACAGACCGCCAAGGAGTACCGAGATGACCACCACCGATCTCGATTCCACCCCACTGGACCCCGCACTCTCCCACACCCGTGGGGACACCGACGTCCCGCTGCTCACGCAGACGATCGCCGACAACCTGGCCGCCACGGTCGAGCGCTTCGGCGACCGCGACGCCCTCGTCGACGTGCAGGCCGGACTCCGGTGGACCTACACGGAGTTCCACGCCGACGTCCGTCGCCTTGCCTCGGGCCTGCTCCGGCTCGGGATCCGGACCGGCGACCGTGTGGGGATCTGGTCCCCCAACCGCTGGGAGTGGGTGATGATCCAGTACGCCACCGCCGAGATCGGGGCGGTGCTGGTCAACATCAACCCCTCCTACCGCGTCCACGAGCTGGAGTACGTGCTCAAGCAGGCCGGGATCAAGGCCGTGGTCGCGGCGCCCCAGTTCAAGGACTCGGACTACACCGGCATGCTCTCGCAGGTCCAGCCGAGCTGCCCGGACCTGGAGGTGGTGGTGCTGTTCGGCGACGAGGAGTGGGAGTCCATGATGTCGGGGCCCACCGACGCCGACGAGCTGGCCGGGATCCGCGCCGGTCTCGGCGCCGGCGACCCCATCAACATCCAGTACACCTCGGGCACGACCGGTTTCCCCAAGGGCGCCACGCTCTCCCACACCAACATCCTCAACAACGGGTTCTTCGTGGGTGAGACCATCAACTACTCCGAGGTGGACCGGGTATGCATCCCGGTGCCCTTCTACCACTGCTTCGGCATGGTGATGGGCAACCTCGCGTGCACCACCCACGGGTCGTGCATGGTGATCCCCGCGCCGGCGTTCGACCCCGCGGCCTCGTTGCGGGCGGTGGCGCAGGAGAAGTGCACGAGCCTGTACGGCGTGCCGACGATGTTCATCGCCGAGCTCGCGCTCGAGGACTTCGACTCCTACGACCTGTCCTCCCTGCGGACCGGCATCATGGCGGGCTCACCCTGTCCGGAGGCGACCATGCGTCAGGTGATCGACCGGATGAACATGGAGGAGGTCTCGATCTGCTACGGCATGACCGAGACCTCCCCGGTGTCCACACAGACCCGGGCCGACGACTCGCTGGATCGCCGCGTCACCACCGTGGGGCGGGTCGGTCAGCACCTCGAGATTAAGATCATCGACCCGGAGACGGGTGAGACCCTGCCGCGCGGCGAGGCGGGGGAGTTCTGCACCAAGGGCTACAGCGTGATGATCGGGTACTGGAACGAGCCGGAGAAGACAGCAGAGGCGCTCGACGCCGACGGGTGGATGCACACCGGGGACATCGGGGAGATGGACGCCGACGGCTACGTGCGGATCACCGGCCGTATCAAGGACATGGTGATCCGCGGGGGCGAGAACATCTACCCGCGTGAGGTCGAGGAGTTCCTCTACACCCATCCCGACATCCTCGACGCCCAGGTGATCGGGGTCCCGGATCCGAAGTACGGTGAGGAACTGATGGCGTGGATCCGGCTGAAGCCCGGACGCGACGACCTGACCGCCGAGGAGGTCCGGGACTTCGCGACCGGCAAGCTGGCCCGTCACAAGATCCCCAGGTACGTCCACGTGGTGGACGAGTTCCCCATGACCGTCACCGGGAAGGTCCGCAAGGTCGACATGCGCAAGACGGCGATCGAGATCCTCGGCATCGCCTGACCGCCCACATTCAAGGAGGACGAGTATGTCCAGCAAGATCATGACCGCGGAGCAGGCCGTCGCGGACATCCCGGACGGGGCGTCGATCGCCGCCGGCGGTTTCGGCCTCTGCGGGATCCCGCAGGTCGTCATCGAGGCACTCGCGGCCCGCGACGTCGGGGACTTCGAGGTCTTCTCCAACAACGCCGGGGTCGACGGCAAGGGCCTCGGCATGCTCCTGGAGACCGGCAAACTGCGACGCATCGTCTCGTCGTACGTCGGCGAGAACAAGGAGTTCGCGCGGCAGTACCTGTCTGGTGAGCTCGAGGTCGAGCTGACGCCGCAGGGCACCCTCGCCGAGCGGATGCGTGCCGGCGGCTCCGGGATCGGGGCGTTCTACACGCGCACCGGCGTGGGGACCTACGTGGCCGATGGCGGGATGCCGTGGAAGTACGACTCCGAGGGCGGGGTCGCGCTGGCCTCCCCGCCCAAGGAGACCCGGGAGATCCGGGGCGAGACCTACGTGCTCGAGCAGGCCATCGAGGCCGACTTCTCGCTCGTGCGGGCCGCGGTCGCGGACCGCAGCGGCAACCTGAGGTTCAACCTCACCGCCCGCAATTTCTCGCCGCTGGCCGCCATGGCCGGTCGGGTGTGCATCGTCGAGGCCGAGGAGATCGTCGAGGTCGGAGAACTGGCCCCGGACGACATCCACCTGCCCGGCATCTTCGTGCACCGTCTGGTCGAACTCACCCCGCAGCAGGTGGAGCAGACCAAGTGGATCGAGAAGACCACCACCAACCCGCCTTCGGAAGGACAGCGCTGATGAGCACCTCCAGCACGCCCGCCCGGCTCGGTCGCGACCGCAAGGCCATGGCCGCCCGCGCGGCCCTCGAGCTCTCGGACGGCCAGTACGTCAACCTGGGGATCGGTCTGCCGACGCTGGTACCCAACTACGTACCTGAGGACGTCAACGTCACCCTGCAGTCGGAGAACGGCCTGCTGGGGATCGGGCCGTACCCGCATCCGGACGATGTCGACCCGGACCTGATCAACGCCGGCAAGGAGACCGTCACCACGCTGCCCGGCTCGTCGATCTTCGACTCGGCCATGAGCTTCGGCATGATCCGCTCGGGGAAGATCGACGTGGCGATACTCGGCGCCATGGAGGTCAACCCGGCCGGCGACATCGCCAACTGGATGGTGCCCGGGGCCATGGTCAAGGGCATGGGCGGCGCGATGGACCTCGTGGTGGGCGCCCGCCGCATCGTCGTGGTGATGGACCAGCTGGCCAAGAACGGCTCGTCGAAGATCGTCCCGGAGATCTCCCTCCCGCTCACCGGTCTGGGGTGCGTGGACCGGATCATCACCGAACTCGGGGTCTTCGACCGCGACTCCGACGGGCTCACCCTGATCGAGCTGGTCGACGGGGTGACCCTCGATCAGGTCGCCGCCGCCACGGCGGCCCCGTACCGGGTGGCCGAGGCCCTGTCGTGATCGAGGAGCTGCGGTAATCACCCCACCGCCCGCCCGCGCCGCCGGACTCTGGACCACACCGGTCCGTGGTCGGGCGGCGCTCTCGGCGTTGGCCTGGGTTGTGGGGTATGTGGTCGGACTCGTCGTCGTCGTCCTCCTCGGACTCCTCGTCGCGAGCACCGTCGGTAGCCCGCCGCCCGACACCGCCCTGCTCGCTCTCGTGGTGCTCGGCGGCACGGCGGTGGCGGCGCTGGTCGCGGTGTGGGTGCACCTGCTCCGCCGACGCGGGTTGCGCTGGGCCGATGTGGGGCTCCGCGCGCCCGAGCGGTCACCGGTACACCTGCTGTGGCAGATCCCGGCCGTGATGGTCGCCGGGGTCGTCGCATCCATGATCGTGCTGCTCCCGCTGGGGGCCGGGCAGGAGGGGTCCGAGGCCGGGCTCGAGGACCTCGCCACGGGTGGGCCCGCGTTCGTGGTGC
>NZ_JAALDW010000479.1:2506-3323 GCF_014145055.1 Dietzia sp. DQ11-38-2 | reverse complement strand
GGGGGTGCTCGCCGTGGCGGTGCTCGTCCCCGTGGCCGAGGAGGTGGTGTTCCGGGGGATCGTCCTGCCCGCACTGCGCGCGAGGTTCCGGGCCGTCCCGGGGATCGCGCTCGCGGGGACGATTTTCGCCGCCGTGCACCTGATCCCGCCCGCCCTGCCGTATCTGCTGGTCGTGGGGATCTCCCTGTGCGTGATGGCGCAGTGGTACCGGTCGATCGTCCCGGGGATCGTGCTCCACGGGGTCAACAACGCGGTCGTGTTCGCCGGCATCGTGGCGGCGGGCGCCACCTGAGTGGCGCGCTCAGGCCAGCAGCGCGGACACCAGCAGCAGTACGGGGAGCGACCCGAGGGTGGTGAGGACTGCCGAGTCGCGGGCGAGCAGTGTCCCGTGGCCGTACCGGGTGGCCACCACGAGGACGTTCTGCGCGGTGGGCAGGGCCGCCGCGACGACGACGGTGAGCAACTCGTGACCCCGCATCCCCATGAGACCGCTGCCGACGGCGTACGCCAGGAGTGGGTGGGCCACCAGTTTCAGTCCGCTCGCCAGCGCGATCTCCCGTCGGGGTGAGGCCCCGGCCTCGAGCACCTTCACGCCATAGAGGGACATTCCGAAGACGAGGAGAGCGCCGGGGACCGAGATCTGGCCGACCAGGTGGACGGGTTCGAGGAGGCGTTCGGGCGGTGACCACGGGAGGGCGGCCACCACCACCCCGGCGAGCGCGGCCAGGACCAGGGGGGTCCGGGCCGCCTGGAGCGCGGAGGCGAACGCACCCCCACCCCCGTCGGTCGTGCCCTCCGCGCGGGCGGCACGCTCGAG
>NZ_JAALDW010000479.1:0-2484 GCF_014145055.1 Dietzia sp. DQ11-38-2 | reverse complement strand
CGATCGCGATCGGCTGCAGTACCGCCACCTGGAACAGCAGGAGCGGCATGACGAACCCGAAGTCCCCCAGGACGTAGACGGCGATGGGGATGCCGAGGTTGGCGGAGTTGACGTAGCTCGCGGACAGGGCCCCGACCGCGAGGTCGGCGGTCGGGCGCCGCAGCCACACCTTCGCGACGAGCACGTAGGCGACCGCCATCACGATCGCCGTACCGGCGGACACCACGAAGACTCCCGTGAAGACCTGGTCGAGCGTGGTCCGTGCGAGCGCGTCGAACAGCAGGGCCGGGGTGGCGACGAAGAACACGAGTCGGTTGAGCACCAACCGCGCGTCGCTGCCGAGGACCCGTGAACGGGCGAGGAGCCACCCGAGCGCGACGAGCGCGACGATCACGGCGAAGCCGTTGAGGACGCCGGCCACTGCGGACTCCTGAGGGTCGGGGAGGGGGGAGCGATAACGCCGATCGGGGCCGTGCACTCCTGAAACCAGGAGGCGCGACCCCGATCGGGTTGCTGTTGTCCGAGTCGGCGGCTAGCTGCCGCGGGCGGGACGTGCGGTGCGGTTCGACCGCGCCGAGCGGTGGCTCAGCGGCTGGTGAACGGGAGCAGAGCCATCTCGCGGGCGTTCTTGACCGCGACGGCGACCTGCCGCTGCTGCTGCGGCGTGAGGCCGGTGACGCGGCGCGAACGGATCTTGCCGCGGTCGGAGATGAACGTGCGGAGGGTGTTGACGTCCTTGTAGTCGACCGTCTCGATACCCGCGACCTTCAACGGGTTCTTCTTGGGGCGACGACCCTCCTGGGCACGGACCTTCTTGGACGGGGTGCTACGCGCTTTTGCCATGATTACCTACTCACCAACTCGACTTCGTGACACCGGGCAGCTCGCCACGGTGGGCCATCTCGCGCATCCGGACGCGGGAGAGACCGAACTTGCGGAGGTAGCCGCGCGGGCGGCCGTCGGCGACGTCGCGGTTACGCACCCGCACGGGCGAGGCGTCACGCGGCATCTTGTTGAGCGCGGTCTGGGCGTCCATGCGCGCCTCGTCCGTGCTCTCGGGGTTCTTGATGATCGCCTTGAGCTCGGCGCGCCGCTCGGCGAACCGGGCCACCTTGGCCTTGCGCTGCTCGTTACGCGCGATCTTTGACTTCTTGGCCACGGGTCAGCGCTCCTCTCGGAATTCGACGTGCTTGCGGACGACCGGGTCGAACTTCTTGAGGACGATGCGGTCCGGGTTGTTGCGGCGGTTCTTACGGGTCACGTAGGTGAACCCGGTACCGGCCGTGGACTTGAGCTTGATGATGGGTCGAACGTCGTTACGGGCCATCTCAGATCTTCTCCCCACGGGCGCGGATTCGGGCCACGACGGCCTCGATGCCATCGCGGTCGATGGTCTTGATGCCCTTGGTGGAGACGGTCAACGTGACGCGACGTCCCTCGGAGGGCAGGAAGTAGCTACGACGCTGGATGTTCGGGTTCCAGCGACGGTTGGTCCTGCGGTGTGAGTGCGAGACGGACTTGCCGAAACCCGGCTTCCGTCCCGTTACCTGGCAATGCGCCGACATGGCGTGGTTCTCCTTCCGCCTCCTCGTACGGTGGCGCGTGAGGGTCGCAACTGGGAGCCGGCCTGCGCCGAGCAGCAGTGGACCGTCACGTCGCGGGCACCGGGAGAGGCGATAGCAAACGTGCAGACAACAGCGATGGTCTAGTTTACGGCCCGACCGCGCGAAACGGTAATCAGCACGTCAGCGCCGGTGGAGCGGGCGGGCGAGGCGCGCGAATTGGGTACCCGGTCATCGTACGGGTACGATCTACCGATGCGTGTGCTGATACCGGGATCCCCGGTTCGGCCACTGGCACTCGCGCGTCCCTGACGGGGCGGGCGCCAGACCCAAGACTTCTACCGAGCTAGAGGGATCCAGTATGAAGAACGACATCCACCCCGACTACCACCCGGTGGTCTTCCAGGACTCGGGCACGGGCACCAAGTTCCTCACCCGCTCCACCGCCAAGAGCGAGCGGACCGTCGAGTGGGAGGACGGCAACTCCTACCCGCTCATCGTGGTCGACGTGACCAGTGAGTCGCACCCGTTCTGGACCGGCGCGCAGCGCGTCATGGACACGGCCGGCCGTGTCGAGAAGTTCCAGCGCCGTTACGGCAACCGCGCCCGTCGCACCAAGTGAGCCGTGGGCCGGCGGTGTGCCGCCGGCCCTCTCACACACCCGAGACCCAAGAGGACGTAACAGTCATGGCAGTTCCGAAGCGTCGCCTCTCGCGCGCCAACACCCATTCCCGCCGCTCGCAGTGGAAGGCCGAGAACCCGGCCCTCCAGGAGACGAAGGTCGACGGCCGCCCCGTGGTGCTGCCGCGCCGCCTGGTCAAGGCCGCCAAGCTCGGCCTGATCGACCTCGACCGCTGACCCCGGTCGACTGAGCCCGGCGGCGCCCGCGCGCCGCTCGCACACGCCCGGTCTCGAGCCCGGC
>NZ_JAALDW010000478.1:0-1231 GCF_014145055.1 Dietzia sp. DQ11-38-2 | reverse complement strand
ACATCCTGGTCAACAACGCCGGTCGGCCCGGCCCGCCCGACGCCCTCTCCGAGAGCGCGGAGGAGTTCGACGACATCCTGCGCGTCAACCTCACCTCGGGATTCCACCTGTCCGCCGCGGCCGTCAACGCCCTGCCCGAGGGGAGGGGGTGTTCGATCATCAACATCTCGTCGGTGATCGGACTGGTCTCCACGGCGCCGATCGGGGGCGCGGGCTACGCGGCGTCCAAGTCCGCGGTCATCGGCGTCACCCGCGAGCTCGCCGGCCAGTGGGGCCGACGCGGCGTGCGGGTCAACGCGGTGGTGCCCGGGTGGTTCGACACCGAGATGACCGACGGGCTGTTCGCCAACGAGAAATCCGCGACCTGGGTGCGCCGCAACACCATGCTCAACCGCGGTGGCCGCGCGGGTGAGGTCGACGGCGCGGTGCTGTTCCTCGCCTCCGACGCCGCGAGCTACGTCACCGGACACGTCCTCACCGTCGACGGCGGGTGGACGGCGCGATGACACCTCCGACGTCGGGAGTCGCGCTGCCCGCGACCATGCGGGCGTGGCGTCTGCACGAGTGGGGGTCGGGCCCCAGGCTCGACCGCATCCCCGTGCCACGCCCCGGGCCCGGTGAACTGCTCCTCAAGGTGGACGCCGCCGGGTTGTGCCACTCCGATCTGCACATCATGGACTCGCCCGAGGGGCGATTGCCGTACACGCTCCCGTTCACCCTCGGCCACGAGGTCGTGGGCACGGTGGTCGCCGTCGGCGACCGCGCCGACGAGAACCGGGTCGGGTTGACCTACGCCGTGCACGGAGTGTGGTCGTGCGGTGAGTGCCGGAAGTGCCGGAGCGGGCGGGACAACTACTGCGTCCGCCTCGAGGGCGCGATCGGCGGCGGGATCGGGCGCGACGGGGGACTGGCCGACTACATGCTCGTCCCCGCGGCGCGACACCTCGTCTCCGTCGACCCCACCACGGGATCGGCCCTCGCCCCGTTGACCGACGCCGGACTCACCGCCTACCACGCGGTCCAGTCGCAGCCCGCCACCGTGAGGGGATCGGTGGTCGTGGTGATCGGGATCGGCGGGCTCGGCCACCTCGCACTGCAGGTGTTGAGGTCCCGCTCGCCCGAGGTGGTGGTGGCGGTCGACCCCCGCGAGAGCGCCCGGGCGCTGGCCACCGAGCTCGGTGCCGACCACGCTGTCGCCTCGGTCGGCGAGGCCGCCGAGGTGGTCGACCGG
>NZ_JAALDW010000050.1:0-4695 GCF_014145055.1 Dietzia sp. DQ11-38-2 | reverse complement strand
GGCGGGGCCGCCATCGGAGGCAGCGACCGGCGGATCGACCCCGTCGTCGTCCCCGTGGTCCGGTCCGGACACACTGGCCCGGTCGGGCACGGGCCCCGGCCCGTCGATCGGGCCCCCGTCCGGTCCGCCCCCGTCCGGTCCGCCGACGCCCGGGTCGTCACCATTCCCCTCGGCCAGGTATCTCACCACCGTGTTGGCCATGGCGGTGACGGGGACGGCGAACAGCGCTCCCACGATGCCGAACAGGTACGTGCCCGCGGCCACCACGACGATGACGGCCAGCGGATGCAGCGCCACCGCGTGGCCCATGAGGACCGGTTGCAACAGATGCGACTCGACCTGGTGGACCACCAGGACGATCGCCAGCATGGCGATGGCGATCACCGGCCCCCGGTCCACCAGCGCCAAGACCGTGGGGATCAGCCCCGCGACGAGAGTCCCCAGGATGGGAACGAACGACGCGAGGAACACCACCACAACGATGGGGATCACGAAGGGCACGCGCAGCACCAGCGCGCCGAGGCCCACCCCGGTGGCGTTGATCGCGGCCACGGTCAGCTGCGTGCGGGTGTAGGCGCCGAGACTGCCCCAGCCCTGCCGTAGCGCCCGATCGACGGTGAGCCGGCTCGCGCGGGGGAACCACCGGACGAAGAACACCCACAACTTCTCCCCCTGGTAGAGGAAGAAGAACAGGGCGACCAGGCAGATGAGCAGACCGGCCACCGCGTCGACGGCGGTGTGGCCGAACTGGACCGCGCCCGCGGCCACGGCCTCGGAATGGGACTCGATCCAGCTGCGGACCTGGGTGACCGCCTCCTGGAGTCGATCGGCGGTGAGGTGGAGCGGGCCGTCCTCCAGCCACCGCAGTGCGGTGTCGACGCCGCCGCCGATCTTCTCCCTCATCTCCGGAACCCCGGTCGCGAGCTGGGTGGTGACCACCGCCAGCGCCCCGATGACCAGCGCCAGGACACCGAGGACGACGACGAGGGACGCCAGCGCCCGCGGGACCTGCCGGGGCACGCGGTCCACGAGCGGTCGGAGCATGGCCGCGAGCAACACCGCGATGGCGAGCGGAGCCAGGATGATCGCCAACCGGCCGATGGCCTGTCCGAGGATCCACCCGCCCCCGGCGATCAGCAGCAGGCAGGCCGCCCAGGCAGCCGCCAGCACCACCGGATACGGGAGATGGGCTCGGGGGATCACGGTCGTGCCGGTGTCCTCACCGCGGGTTGACATGAGAACACCATAGGCGCGCTGACCTCCGTCGACGTCGGGTTCGTGAGTCCCGGCCACACCGTCGGGGAGGCGCGGGGGGACACGCGGGTGCGGGCGACGAGGCGGCGCAGCGTACGGCAACCGGACCTCCTCCGCGACTGGTTGCGCGGTCCGCGCCGAGTGGGAGAGTCGGTGTGACACCCGTGCACTCACACCCAACCCATCGGAGGAGTCACATGTCTGACAAGAAATCCGCTGCATCGAAGACGGCCGAAGCGGCCGCCAAGAAGGTCGCCGACGCCGCCGGCAAACTCGCCGAGGAGGTCATCGGCGGCAGAGACGTCGTCCCCGGTGTCCCGGCCCCCAAGCCCCCGTCGCTCGAGGAGCCCACCGACCCCACCGGACCGCTTCCCCCCAAGCCGGACCAGAAGGGCGCCACGCCGTACAGCCCCACCGGAGCGGAGTCCTCCGATACCGAGGACGCCGCCCGCCAGCAGGGTGAGTTCCTCACCACCGCGCAGGGCGCGCGACTGGCCGAGACCGACCACTCCCAGAAGGCCGGCCGCCGCGGCCCGGTCCTGCTGCAGGATCATCACCTGCGCGAGAAGATCATGCACTTCGACCACGAGCGGATCCCGGAGCGCGCGGTCCACGCCCGCGGCGCCGGTGCGCACGGGGTCTTCGTGGGCAACGGCGCGGCCTCGAGGGTGTGCAAGGCCGGCGTCTTCGCCGACGGCAAGGAGACCGAGGTCTTCGTCCGGTTCTCCACCGTGCTCGGGTCGCGCGGCTCCGCCGACACCGTCCGCGACACCCGTGGTTTCGCGACCAAGTTCTACACCGACGAGGGGACGTGGGACCTGGTCGGGAACAACATCCCCGTGTTCTTCATCCAGGACGCGATCAAGTTCCCCGACGTCGTCCACGCCGCCAAGCCCCACCCGGACCGCGAGATCCCCCAGGCCCAGAGCGCGCACGACACGTTCTGGGACTTCGTCTCCCTGCACACCGAGGCGCAGCACCACACCATGTGGAACATGTCCGACCGCGGCATCCCCCGCTCCTACCGGACGATGGAGGGTTTCGGGGTCCACACCTTCCGGCTCATCAACGACGCGGGGGAGACCAGCCTGGTCAAGTTCCACTGGAAGCCCCACCTCGGCGTGCACTCGCTGGTGTGGGAGGAGGCCCAGATCGCGGCCGGCATGGATCCCGATCTGCACCGCCGGGACCTGGCCGATGCCATCGAGGCCGGCGCGTTCCCGAAGTGGGATCTGGGGATCCAGGTGTTCCCCGACACCGTGGACTCCGACGGCGTCAGCGAGATGTTCCACGGGATCGACCTGCTCGACCCCACCAAGATCGTCCCCGAGGAGCTCGCGCCGGTGCAGGTGATCGGCACCATGACGCTCAACGCCAACCCCAAGAACTACTTCGCCGAGACCGAGCAGGTCGCGTTCCACCCGGGCCACCTGGCGCCGGGCATCGACGTGACCAGCGACCCGCTCCTCCAGGGCCGGCTGTTCTCCTACCTCGACACCCAGCTCACGCGCCTGGGCGGACCGAACTTCGGGCAGCTGCCCATCAACCGGCCGCACGCCCCGGTCAACGACATGCTGCGCGACGGGATGCACCAGACCGCCGATCACGTGGGGGTCGCGCCGTACCAGCCGAACAGCCTCGACGGCGGGTGCCCGTTCCTCGCGGGCACCAGCGACGGTGCGATGGTGGAGGTGGCGCAGCAGATCGCCGACGCGCAGGTGGTCCGGGACGCCCCGGCGACCTTCGACGACCACTTCTCACAGGCGACCCTCTTCTACGCCAGCATGACCGAGGTGGAGCAGGAGCACATCGCCGCCGCCTACACGTTCGAACTGGGCAAGTGCTACGAGGAGAACATCAAGATCCGGCAGGTGGAGCAACTGGCCCGCATCGACCACGGCCTCGCCGTCACCGTCGCCACCGGTCTCGGTCTGCCAGCGCCCGCCGAGGTGCCCACGGCCGAGGTCGTCACCAGCCCCGCGCTGTCCCAGATCGGGCGCGAGTGGCCCTCCGACGGGCGCCTCATCGGGATTCTCGTGACCGAGGCGTCCGACGTCGCCGCCGTCAAGGAGCTCGAGCAGGCGGTCTTCGCCGACGACATGGTCCCGCTGGTCATCGCCCCCACCGGTGGCCGGCTGGGCGAGGGCGAGCCGGATGCGACCGTCGCCGTGTCCCGGACGTATCAGACCCAGCGGTCGATCGAGTTCGACGCTCTCATCGTGGTGGATCTGCCCACCCACCCGAGGACCGATGTGCTGCTCAGCGAGATGTTCCGGCACAAGAAGGCGATCGCCTCGCTGGCTCCTCTCGACGGTCTCGCGGACGTGGGGCTCACCACCGACTCACCCGGTGTCGTGGTGGTGGACGAGGCGGCCGGGGTCCTGCCCGCGCTCAAACCGCTGCTCGCCACCCACCGCGCATGGGACCGGCCGGACCCCGTACGGGTCTGAGGCGGAACCCACCTCACCACAGCGCCCGGCCGATACCCGGGGGTAGCGTCGACGCCATGACGGACAGCGAACCGACCAGCTCGTCCGGGGCCGCCGACGCCGCCCCCGGGACCCGCCTCGAGGCCAGGCGGGTCATCGCGGCGCCGGCGGAACGGATCTTCGCCGTACTCTGCGATCCCGACGGTCACGTGGCCATCGACTCCTCGGGGATGCTCCAGTCCGCCGAGGGCTCGGTGGTCACGGCCCCGGGCGACCGGTTCGTCGTCCACATGGACCGTGAGTCGCTCGGCGACTACGACCTCGGCCGGTACGACGTGACCGTCATCATCACCCGGTTCGTGCCGGGCGAGGAGATCGCCTGGACCATCGACGGCCAGATCAAGCCGCCCATCGGTCACACCTACGGGTACCGCCTGACGCCGCTCGGCGAGGGGACCGAGGTCGTGAGCTACTACGACTGGTCCGAGGCCCACCCGAAGTGGCGCGACTCCGGCATCCTGCCGGTGCTGGACGCGTCCGCGCTCAAAGCGACCCTGGGCATCCTCGAGCGGGCTGTCCGGAGAGGATACGTCCGTGGCTGATCCGACCGTCCCCGGCCCGACCCCGCCACGACCCGGACCGGCGACGTCCCGGGAGATCACGTTCTCCCGGGGTCGCCTCCGGTTCCGGGCCATCGATTCCGGACCGGCCGACGGCCCCGTCGTGGTTCTCCTCCACGGCTTCCCGCAGCGCACGAGTAGCTGGGACGCGGTGGCCCCCCACCTCCACGCGGCCGGGTTCCGCACCCTGGTCCTGGACCAGCGCGGCTACTGCTCCACCGCCCGCCCTGCAGGACGGCGAGCGTACCGACTCTCCGAGTTGGTGGGGGACGTCCTCGGCCTGCTCGACAGTGCCGACCTGCCCGCCGCCCACGTCGTCGGCCACGACTGGGGCGCGGCCGTGGCGTGGGCCGTGGCCGCCGGGCACCCCGACCGGGTCCTGTCGCTGACGG
>NZ_JAALDW010000477.1:2814-4319 GCF_014145055.1 Dietzia sp. DQ11-38-2 | reverse complement strand
TCCGCCGCGCCGGACCCCCTCGAGACGGGACGCTCGCTGCCCGAGGCCTTCGAGTGGGCCGAGACGGTCAACCGTGTCGACCCCGACGCGACCGCCGAGGAGATCCTCGCCGAGTACGACCGCCGGTGCGCCGCGGGCCTCGCCCATCTCCGCGCCGCCGATCTGGGAGCCCCGGTCCCGGTCCCCGCGGAGATGCCGTGGTTCCCGCCGGACCTGGCGCCGTTCGACGGCCGCTGGTGCGCGCATCACGTCCTCACCGAGATCAACCGGCACAGCGGGCACGCCGACCTCCTGCGTGAGGCACTCGACGGGCGCACGATGTACGACCTGATCGCCGAGGACCAGGGCATCGACATGTCCTACATCGGTGCCTGGTTCGCCGCGCACCCGGAGGTCCCGGCGCCCGCGTGGTGAGTCGGGCTCATTCCGCGCGGAGGGGCGCGCCGGCTGGTCAGTCGCCTTCGTGCCAGCCGGCGAACGTCGCGAACTTGTCCTCGATCATCCCGGCCACTTCGCCCGGGTCGGGCACGAGTCCCGCGTCCGTGGCGATGCCTACCGAGACCGTGCCGTTGTAGCTGAAGATGCAGATCCCGAAGGCCTGGTCGCCGCTCATCGGAACCCAGCCGAGCATCCCCTCGACGGGGGTGCCGGCGATCCGCACCGTGGAGACCGGCCCGGGGACCGACGTGAGCTGGCCGACGGTCTTGTTGGCGAGCAGGTCGACCACCGCGTGCGCCACCGGGCCGGGAGTGATCGCTACGCCGAGCATGGTGGCGAAGTTGACGTGTGGTTCGAACGAGTAGCGCACCCGGGACATGGACGTGGCGATCGCGTCGATGAGCTCGTCGGCGTCGTCGATCCCCAGCGGTAGGCGCATGAGGATGATCGTGAGGTGGTTGCCCAGTTCCTCCGGCAGTTCGTCGGCCACAGGCTCGATGGACATCGGCACCATGAGGTTGATGTCCGAGACCCGACGATCGCCGTGGGCGTCGAGGTACTCGGTGAGCGCCCTGGACACCGCCGCGAGCATCACGGTGGTGACCGTGGTGCCGTGCACCTTCGCCACCCTCTTGATCGCCGCGAGGTCCAGCCCGGAGATCCAGGAGACCCTTTTCTCAACATGGGCGTGACCGCTCCAGGACAGCTCGGGCGATCTGGGTTCGAACAGCAACCGGAAGGTCGAACGATAGGTGTTGGTCGTCCTATTGGTCAGATCGATGCTGTCGGCCAGGGATTCCACGACGCGCGTGGGCACCCGGGTGACCCCACGGCCCGGGGCCACCACTGCCCTGACCAGCCGCGTGAGAGTCCACGGGAACGTGACCGTGGCGCCGGCGAGACCGCGGGCGATACCGACCGAGTCCCTGGCCATCCCCACCCCGGCGCGGCCGACCGTCCGGAGGATCCCGCCTCCACCAGCGGAGAGGGGTCGGCCCACCCGCGGCAGCTGGGCGTCGTCGTCATCGCTGTCGCACAGACCGAGGACCAACTGGGTCAACCGCATA
>NZ_JAALDW010000477.1:0-2804 GCF_014145055.1 Dietzia sp. DQ11-38-2 | reverse complement strand
TCCCGTGCTGGACCCGGAACAGCACCAGCGCGCCCTCCCGCTCGGCCTCGTGACCGTGGCCGTGGTAGCCCTCGAGGAACTCGGCGCGCCACAGGGGGCGGTCGTCGGGGAGCTGGACGCTCATCTGCTCGGAGACGTACGCCTCGGCCTCGGCCCGTCCGCCCGGCGCGGGGAGCCGCCCGCGGATCAGATGGTGGGAGAGGTCGAAATCGGGATCATCCTCCCAGTACCACCGTCTGCCCTCGCGTACCGGGACCCGCCGGAACACCGGGTGGGGGTCAACCATCCGTGTGGCGACTGCCTCTGTGACCGCGTCCCAGTCGGGGATCTCCGAGAACCACACCAACGAGGTGATGTACATGAGGTTGTCGGCGCGGTCCATGTGCAACCACAACTGATCCCGCAGCGGGATTCTGACTCTCGCCGTCTCCCCCATCGTCCCGACGCCTCTCCCGTGGCCACGCTCGCGCACCGGGTCATGCGCACGAGTACAGGCTAGAACAGGCGTGACAGAGATCACGAGTGTTTTCCTTGTTCCCCACGCCTACCGGGGTCGACGCGCCGGTGTGGTGAAGTACACCGTGAAGGAGAGGCGTGACGACGGTCCTCAGACCTGGGCCTCCCAGCCGTCGAACGTCGCGAACTGGTCCTTGATCAGCTCGGCGACCCGGCCCGGGTCCGGCACGAGTCCGGCGTCGGTGGCGATCCCCACGGAGACCTTCCCGTCGTAGCTGAAGACGCAGATCCCGAGCGCCTGGTCGCCGCTCATCGGGACCCAGCCCAGCATCCCCTCGACCACGGTCCCGGCGAGGCTCACCGTGGAGACGGGTCCGGGCACCGAGGTGAGCTGACCGACGGTCTTGTTGGCGAACAGGTCGATCACGGCGTGCTGCACCGCAGTCGGGGTGACCGCCACGGTGAGCATCGAGGCGAAGGTGATGTGTGGCTCGAACGAATAGCGCACCCGGGTCATGGACGTGGTGATGGCGTTGATGAGCTCGTCGGCGTCGTCGATGCCCAGTGGCAGACGCATGAGGATGAGGGTGATGTGGTTGCCCAGTTCCTCCGGGAGGTCGTCGCTGTTCGGCGTCACCGACATGGGCACCATGAGGTTGATGTCGGCGACCGGGCGGTCACCGTGCGCGTCGAGGTAGCGGGTGAGGGCTTTGGACACCGCGGCGATCATCACCGAGGTGACGGTGGTGTCGTGCAGTGACGCCACCCTCTTGACGGCCGCGAGCTCCAGTCCCGAGACCCAGGAGACCTTCTTCTCCGCGTGCGTCCGTCCACTCCACGACAGGTCGGGGGTCCGGGGCTCGAACAGCAGTCGGAAGATGGAGCGATAGGTGTTGGTCGTCGTGTTGGTGGAGTCGATGGTGTCGGCCAGGGATTCCACGACACGAGTGGGCACCCGGGTCAGTTCCCCGCCGGGGGCCGCCACGTCCCTGGCCAGTCGCGCGAGCGTCACCGGGAACCTGATCGTGGCACCCGCGACACCGCGGGCGATGCCGATCGAGTCCTTGGCCAGTCCTGCCCCGACCTGGCCGACCGCCCCCACGATCCCGCCCCCACCCGAGGTCAGTTCCCGTCCCACCCGGGGCAGGGGGTCGTCGTCCTCGTGGTCACACAATCCCAGGACCAGCTGGGACAACCGGATTCCGTCGACCATCCCGTGCTGGACCCGGAACAGGATGAGCGCCCCCTCCTGCTCTCCCCCGTGGCCGTGATATCCCTCGATGAACTCGGTGCGCCAGATGGGGCGGTCGTCGGGGAGCGGCCTGCTCATCTGCGCGGCGACGTACGCCTCGGCCTCGGCGCGTCCGCCCGGTTCGGGGAGGCGACTGCGGACCAGGTGGCGGGAGAGGTCGAAGTCCGGATCGTCCTGCCAGTACCAGCGTCGGCCCCGCCGCACCGGCACCCGGCGGAACACCGGGTGGGGCTCCACCATCCGGGTGGCGATCGCCTCGGTGACCGCCTCCCAGTCGGGGACCTCGGCGAACCACATGATCGAGTTGATGTACATGAGATTGTCCGGTCGGTCCATCATCAGCCACAGCTGATCCCGCAGTGGGATCCGAACCCTCGTCTCCGCCATCCTGCCCGACCCCTCTCACCCACCGTCCACGTCATGCGGACGCCGACCACCGTCCACGTGATGTGGCCGCCGCCCCAGGCTAGAGCAGTTGTGACCCGTGTCACGGCCCTTCCTCGGGGGATCTCGCTCCGTGCTCGTTCTTCACCGTCTACTGCTGTGACCCGCGATCCCGTCGGTCACCTCGATCGGCCGGAAGGACACCGTCGGCAACGTCGGCGAGACCGGCGCGTTCGTGGTGAGCATCGGTGCGTTCGTGATGAGCATCGGCGCGTTCGTGATGCGCATCGGTGCGGCGATCTCCGAGGACGTGCTGGCCGTCGACGGTCTGTGCCTGTCTTCGACCCGCTCCTGTCGCCGTCGCGAGTGGGTCGCCACCACCGGGGCCCGGCCCCGCGCACGAAGGAGTTGCCACGGCCCGGGAGGTAGCGGCTCGTCACCCGACCCCCGCCCCTGTCCCCCGGTCCGCGTCCGCCGCAACGTGCAGGCGCTCCAGCGCCCGACGTGTCGCTCGCGCGCCTGTACGACTCCTCGGCAACCGCCCACCGCTATGGCGTCTCGCGTGCGCATCGGTGCGCGCCAGACGCCTTTCCGGCGGGCGCCTGCACTGTCTGCGAGCGGGGCGGACTGCGGTCCCATACCGATAGACCCGCCGTGCAGCGCGCAGACCAGCCGGTCAGTCGCGCAGTCCGGCTGTGCTGTCACGGCGGGA
>NZ_JAALDW010000476.1:0-2245 GCF_014145055.1 Dietzia sp. DQ11-38-2 | reverse complement strand
CCCGCGGCGGCCGTGGCCAGGGCGGTGCTCCACGGGACCGGCACCAGGCCACCGTCCCGGCCCCGGATCATCGGGGTGGTGAGGCGGTCGGGCCGCGTGGCGTAGACGAAGGCCCAACGACCCTTGTCGCAGTTCCACTCCTCGTTGACGTCCGGATCGTCCCCGGCGAGTCTGCGCAGTACCTTCCCGCGGCGGTGATCGGTCCGCTGCCCGCACCCGCTGGCGCAGTGCTCGCAGACACCGGGGCTCGAGACCAGGTCGAACGGACGTGCACGGAAGCGGTACGCGGAGCCGGTGAGCGCGCCGACGGGGCAGATCTGGACGGTGTTGCCGGAGAAGTACGACTCGAACGGCTCGTCCCCGTAGACGCCCACCTGCTGTCGGGAGCCCCGTTCCATCAGGTCGATGAACGGGTCGCCCGCGATCTGATCCGAGAACCGGGTGCACCGGGCGCACATCACGCAGCGCTCGCGGTCGAGCAGGACCTGGGACGAGATGGCGATGGGTTTGGGGAACGTGCGCTTGGCCTCGGTGAAGCGCGAGTGGCCGTGGCCGCTGGAGAGCGCCTGGTTCTGCAGCGGGCACTCCCCGCCCTTGTCGCAGACCGGGCAGTCCAGCGGGTGGTTGATGAGCAGGAGCTCCATGACCCCGCGTTGGGCCTTGTCCGCGATCTCGGAGGTGAACTGGGTGCGCACCACCATGTCCTCGGTGACCGGGGTGGTGCAGGAGGTCACGGGTTTGGGGGCGCCCTCGACCTGGACGATGCACTGGCGGCAGGCGCCGGCCGGTTCGAGCAGCGGGTGGTCGCAGAACCGGGGGATCTGCACCCCGAGGCGTTCGGCGGCGCGGATCACCAGCGTGCCGGCCGGCACGGAGACGCGTCGGCCGTCCACGGTGAGGGTGACGAGGTCGTCGTTCTGCTCGGGCGCCAGGTCGGCCACGGTGTCGTCGGCGCGGGGGGTGATCTTGTTGGCCACGGTGTCGTCGGCGGTGCTGCCCGAGGGGGTGGCCGGGCGGTCGGGTGCGGCGTCACCTGCGGTCATCGGGCCACCTCCTCGGCCGGGGCGAAGACGGTGGAGCGGCGGTGGTCGAAGGGGCACCCGCCGGGGATGTGGGCCAGGTACTCGTCGCGGAACAGCGCGATGGAGGACATGATCGGGGCGCCGGCGGCGTCGCCGAGTGCGCAGAACGATTTGCCGACGATGTTGTCCGAGATGTCGAGCAGTCGGTCCAGGTCGCTCTCGGTCGCGGTCCCGTCCTCGAGCCTGCGCATGATCTGCACCAGCCAGAACGTGCCCTCGCGGCAGGGGGTGCACTTGCCGCACGACTCGTGGGCGTAGAACTCCGTCCAGCGCAGCACGGCCCGCACCACGCACGTCGTGTCGTCGAAGATCTGCAGCGCCTTGGTGCCGAGCATGGACCCCTCGGCCGCGCAGCCCTCGTAGTCCAGGGGCATGTCCAGCTGGGCGTCCGTGAGGAGGGGGGTCGAGGAACCGCCGGGGGTCCAGAACTTGAGCGTGTGCCCCTCCCGGATCCCGCCGGCGTGCTGCAGGAGTTCGCGCAGGGTGATGCCGAGCGGCGCCTCGTACTGCCCGGGCCGGGTGACGTGGCCCGACAGCGAGTACAGGGTGAAGCCGGGGGACTTGTCCGAGCCCATCGATCGGAACCACTCGGGTCCGCGCTGGAGGATCGACGGAACGCTCGCGATGGACTCGACGTTGTTGACCACGGTGGGACAGGCGTAGAGACCGGCGACGGCGGGGAACGGCGGTCGGAGCCGGGGCTGTCCGCGCCGGCCCTCGAGGGAGTCCAGGAGTGCGGTCTCCTCTCCGCAGATGTAGGCGCCCGCCCCGGCGTGGACCACGATGTCGAGGTCGAACCCGCTGCCCAGGATGTCCCGGCCCAGGAACCCGGCCTCGTACGCCTCGGCGACCGCGGTCTGCAGACGCCGCAGGACCGGCACCACCTCGCCGCGGAGGTAGATGAACGCGTGGGAGGAGCGGATGGCGTACGCGGCGATCACCATCCCCTCGATCACGACGTGCGGGGTGGCCAGCATGAGGGGCATGTCCTTGCAGGTGCCCGGCTCGGACTCGTCGGCGTTGACCACCAGGTACTTGGGCCGGTCTGCGGGGTCGGAGGCCCGGGGATCCCCGGGTGTGTCGGTGCTGTCGGGACTCCCGGAGCCGGGGGCCTGGGGGATGAAGCCCCACTTGCGACCGGTGGGGAACCCCGCCCCGCCGCG
>NZ_JAALDW010000475.1:0-2700 GCF_014145055.1 Dietzia sp. DQ11-38-2 | reverse complement strand
CCTCCGGCACCGCCGCGGGGTCCCAGCCCCGCGCGTCCATGGCCTCGACCAGCGCCCGGGCCCGGGCCTCCACGCGGTCGACCTCCTGGGTCGGGGCGTCCTCGACCAGGCCGAGGGCGCGACGCAGACCGGGAACGGCACCGAATTCGCCGCCCCACACCTGCGAGGCCCGCAGGATGGCGAGCACCAGGTTCACCCGCGCCTCGCCGTCCGGCGCCTGACCCAGCACGTGCAGCCCGTCGCGGATCTGGACGTCCTTGATCTCGCACAGCCACCCGTCGACGTGGAGCAGGAAGTCGTCGAACTCCTCGTCACCGGGCTGCTGCTCCAGTCCCAGGTCCTCGTGCATGTGCGCGGACCGCATGAGTGTCCAGATCTGCGCGCGGATCGCCGGCAGCTTGGCCGGGTCCATGGAGGCGATGTTGCCGTACTCGTCCAGCAGCTGCTCGAGGCGGGCGATGTCGCCGTAGGCCTCGGCGCGCGCCATGGGCGGCACCAGGTGATCGACGATCGTGGCGTGGGCGCGGCGTTTGGCCTGGGCGCCCTCGCCGGGGTCGTTGACGAGGAACGGGTAGATCAGCGGTAGGTCCGCGATCGCCGCGTCGGTCGCGCACGCCGCCGACAGCGCGGCGTTCTTGCCCGGCAGCCATTCCAGCGACCCGTGCTTGCCGATGTGGACCAGCGCATGGGCGCCGAACCCCTTGGCGAGCCACCGGTAGGCGGCCAGATAGTGGTGGGAGGGCGCCAACTCGGGGTCGTGGTAGATCGCCACCGGGTTCTCGCCGAAGCCGCGGGGCGGCTGGATCAACAGGACGACGTTGCCGGCCGAGATCGTGGCCAGGACGATCTCGCCGGCGTCGTTGACGAACAACCGACCGGGGGCCTGCCCCCAGGCGTCCACCATCTCCGCGCGCAGCGACTCCGGCAGGTCCGCCGTCCACCGCAGGTAGTCGTCGGGGGAGATCCGCACGTGACTGTCGGTGAGCTGGGCGTTGGTCAGCCACTCCTCGTCCTGTCCGCCCGCGGCGATCAGGGCGTGGATCAGGGCGTCACCGGCGGCCGTGTCGTCGGCGTAGGTGCCCTCCGAGCCACTGTCGGCGACGTCGAGGAACCTGGCGACAGGCCCGTCCTCCGGACCCAGGTCGTAGCCCTCGTCGCGCATCCGGCGCAGCAGCCGGATGGTCGAGACCGGGGTGTCCAGGCCGACCGCGTTGCCGATCCGGGAGTGCTTGGTCGGGTAGGCCGAGAGCACCAGGGCGATCCGGCGGTCGGCCGCGGGGACGTGGCGCAGTCGCGCGTGTGACACCGCGATCCCCGCGACGCGCGCGCAGCGCTCGGGGTCGGCGACGTACCGGGGCAATCCGTCGGCGTCGATCTCCTTGAACGAGAACGGCGCGGTGATGATGCGGCCGTCGAACTCGGGGATCGCGATCTGGTTGGCCGAGTCCAGCGGGTTGACGCCGTCGTCGGAGGCCTCCCAGTCCTCCCGACTCCACGTGAGGCACAGTCCCTGGAGCACGGGGATGTCGAGCACGGCGATCCGTTCGACGTCCCACGTCTCGTCCTCGCCGCCCGCGCTCACCGCCCCGGGCGTGGTCCCGCCGGCCGCCAGCACCGTGACGATCAGCGCGTCGAGCGTCCCGAGCGCGTCGAACAACTCGTCGGGCGCCGAGCGCAGGGAACCGGCGAACACGGGCACGCCCACGGCCTGCCCGGTGGCGTCGATCGCGTCGGCCAGCGCGTGCGCGAATCCGGAGTTCCCGCTCACCTCGTGGGCGCGGTAGTAGAGCACTCCGACGCGGGGGAGGCCCCGCGACTGGTCCACCCCGGGGCCGCCCCGCGACTGGTCGATTTCGCTCGCGTTCTCCCAGGTCGCGTGTCGGGATTCGCCACGTTTGTGACCACTCGCCGGGGAATCGCCACCCGGCCGCGGCGGCATCCCCCACACGGGGACGCTCTCCGGGGGTTCGAACCCGGTGCCGGTGAGCAGCACGGTGTCCGAGAGGAAGGCGTGGAGCTGGGCGAGGTTCCGCTCCCCACCCTCGGCGAGATAGCGGTGCGCCTCGGCCGCGATGCCGATCGGCACCGTGGACAACTCCATCAGGTCGGCATCCGGGGCCTGCTCGCCGCCGAGGACCACCACCGGTCCGCCGGTGGCCATCACGGCCTCGAAGCCGGGCTCCCAGGACCTGCGCGACCCGAGGATCCGGACGACGATGAGGTCGGTGCCGGAGAGCAGGCCGGGCAGGTCCGTCTCCACGTCGATCCGGGACGGGTTGCCGAGCGTCCAGTCGGCCCGGGAGGCGCGAGCGGAGAGCAGGTCCGTGTCGGAGGTGGACAGCAGGGCGATACGGGGTGCCTGTGGTGCGGCGCCATCGGACGGTGCCGTGTTGTCAGATGGTGCCGTGGCCTCAGTACCCGTGGCCTCAGTAGATGGTGCCGTGGCGTCCTCAGGGGACGCCGAACGCCGGTCATGGCGCATGTTCTTCTCCAAACCCTCGTGGAACATGACGCCGTGGCCGGTCTCCTGGCTTTCGCATCGACGCCGTGCGACCGACCTTCCCGGGCCGTGGCCCAGTGGTCTCCGCCCCGCGTGGGACGGACGAGGGTCGCTCGACTCCGCGACTACAGTGGCGAGGGCCGCGCCGGCTTTCCCTCCGGCTTCCCGAGCACCACGGCACCGGCGAGCCTATCCGGCCC
>NZ_JAALDW010000474.1:16147-17978 GCF_014145055.1 Dietzia sp. DQ11-38-2 | reverse complement strand
CGACCGCCCGGTCCGCACCCTCGACGTGGCGCCGACGGTCGCCCGGTTGTTCGGGCTCGACCACTCCGGGATGGACGGCCGCCCGGCGCTCGAGGCGTTCCACCTCTGACCGCCGGGCCGCCGGGGACCGACTACCCGGCTGACGCGCGCTCCGCCTGGGTCCCCTGACCGCGGGTCACGGGCGCGGCGTCGATTCCCGACTCCTTGCGCTGCTGCGGAGTGATGGGAGCGGGGGCGTCGGTGAGCGGGTCGACACCGCCGCCGGACTTGGGGAAGGCGATGACGTCGCGGATGGACTCGGTCCGGGCCAGCAACGCACAGATGCGGTCCCAGCCGAACGCGATTCCGCCGTGCGGCGGCGCGCCGTAGGAGAAGGCGTCGAGCAGGAAGCCGAACTTCTCCTGCGCCTCCTCGGCGGAGATGCCCATCACGCCGAACACCCGCTCCTGGATGTCCTTGCGGTGGATGCGGATGGAGCCGCCCCCGATCTCGTTGCCGTTGCACACGATGTCGTAGGCGTAGGCCAGGGCCGAGCCCGGGTCGGTGTCGAAGGTGTCCAGGTGCTCCGGCTTGGGAGAGGTGAACGCGTGGTGCACGGCCGTCCACGCGCCCGAGCCCACCGCCACGTCGCCGGCGGCCGTCGCGTCGTCGGCCGGCTCGAACATGGGCGCGTCGACCACCCACGTGAACGCCCAGGCCTCGGGGTCGATCAGTCCGAGCTTGTCCGCGATCTCGCCACGGGCCGCGCCGAGGAGCGCGCGTGTGGACTTGACGGCCCCGGCACCGAAGAAAATGCAGTCTCCGGGCTCCGCGCCGACGTGGGCGGCGATGCCCGCCCGCTCGGCGTCCGACAGGTTCTTGGCGACAGGACCGCCCAGCTCGCCGTCCTCACCGACCAGGATGTAGGCCAGCCCCTTGGCTCCGCGCTGCTTGGCCCATTCCTGCCAGGCGTCGAGCTGACGTCGCGGCTGCGACGCGCCGCCCTTCATGACCACCGCGCCGACGTAGGGGGCCTTGAACACGCGGAACGGCGTGTCGGCGAAGAACTCGGTGCACTCGACCAGTTCGATGTCGAAGCGCAGGTCGGGCTTGTCGGAGCCGTACCGACGCATCGCCTCGGCATAGGTCATCCGCGGGATGGGGGCCTGGATCTCGTAGCCCGCCGTCGCCCACACCTCGGTGAGGATCTCCTCCGCGACCGCGATCACGTCGTCCTGGTCGACGAAGCTCATCTCCACGTCCAGCTGGGTGAACTCCGGCTGCCGGTCGGCCCGGAAGTCCTCGTCCCGGTAGCAGCGGGCGATCTGGTAGTACTTCTCCATCCCGGCAACCATGAGGAGCTGCTTGAACAGCTGCGGCGACTGCGGGAGGGCGTAGAAGGTGCCGGGCTGCAGACGTGCGGGGACGAGGAAGTCGCGCGCGCCCTCGGGGGTGGAGCGGGTGAGGGTGGGGGTCTCGATCTCGACGAAGTCGTGGCGTGCCATGACGATCCGCGCGGCGGAGTTGACCTTCGACCGCAGTCGCAGTGCGGCACCCGGACCCTCACGGCGGAGATCGAGATAGCGGTGACGGAGGCGTGCCTCCTCTCCCACCTCGTCGTCGAGCTGGAACGGCAGCGCCGCGGACTCGCCGAGCACCTCGAACGAGACCACGTCGACCTCGATCTCACCGGACGCGAGAGCAGGGTTCTCCGACCCCTCCGGGCGGCGGTCCACGACGCCGGTGACGGCGACGCAGAACTCGTTCCGGAGACGGTGCGCGCGCTCCGCGATCTCCTCGGAGCGGAACACCACCTGACACACGCCTGTGGAGTCACGGAGATCGACGAAGA
>NZ_JAALDW010000474.1:5450-16131 GCF_014145055.1 Dietzia sp. DQ11-38-2 | reverse complement strand
TCCCCGCCGTGATCCCGGCGGCGCGCCACCCAGCCGGCCAGGGTGACGGTGTCCCCGGCGTCGGCGGCTCGGAGCTGGCCGGCGGAATGGGTGCGCAGCACGGGGTGGTCCTCTCGTCGGGAATGCTGGATGGTCGGCGAACGGCGACGGGACCCGCCGCGGTTCGTGCGGTCGGACCCGGGTTCGGACGACGCACAGTCTACGTCCACCCCCCGGTGTCCCCGGCGTCGGCTGCGGCCGACGCCCGGCGCGGACGGTCCCGCCGGATCGATCCGGTCGTGCGGCACCTCCGGTCCGCGGGTGTCGCGATCCCCGTCGGCGCTCAGCGGGCGACGAGCCCCGTGACGTGGTCGACCACCGAGTCCACCGGGACCGCGTTCTGCTCGCCCGTCGCCATCGTCTTGACCACCACGGTGCCCGAGGCCAACTCGTTCTCACCCACCACGAGGGTGACCGCGGCCCCTGACCTGTCGGCGGCCTTGAACGCCCCCTTCATGCCGCGGTCGCCGTAGGCCATGTCGGCGCGCAGACCCGCCTGACGGAACCCGGCCAGGACGGGCACCATCGCGGCCCTGGCCGGAGCGCCGAGCGCCACGCCATAGACGTCCACCCGGCCGCCGACGGTGGGGTCGATACCCTCCACCTGCAGCGCCAGCATCGTGCGGTCCACGCCGATGCCGAATCCGATGCCCGACAGGTCCTGCCCCCCGAGCTGTTCCATCAGTCCGTCGTAGCGCCCGCCGCCCCCGATCCCGGACTGGGCGCCGAGTCCGTCGTGGACGAACTCGAACGTGGTCTTGGTGTAGTAGTCCAGGCCGCGGACCATCCGGGGATTGACCTCATAGGCAACGCCGAGTGCGTCGAGGTGCGACCGGACCTCCGCGAAGTGGGCGGCGCTCTGGTCCGAGAGGTGGTCGATCATCAGCGGGGCGTCCGCGAGCTGGGCACGGACCGCCGGGCGCTTGTCGTCGAGCACGCGCAGCGGGTTGATCCGGGCGCGCTCCCGGGTGGCCTCGTCGAGATCCAGCCCGGCGAGAAAGGCCTGCAGCCGCTCCCGGTACCCGGGGCGGCAGGTCTCGTCTCCGAGCGAGGTGAGCTCCAGTCGGAACCCGGTCAACCCGAGGGAGCGGAACGCCTCGTCGGCCACCGCGATCACCTCGGCGTCGAGGGCGGGGTCGTCGATCCCGATCGCCTCGATGCCGACCTGCTGCAGCTGGCGGTACCGCCCGGCCTGGGGACGTTCGTAGCGGAAGAACGGGCCGGCGTAACAGAGCTTGACGGGAAGCTGCCCGCGATCCAGGCCGTTCTCGATGACCGCACGCATGACCCCGGCCGTCCCCTCGGGCCGGAGGGTGACGCTCCGGCCGCCGCGATCGGAGAACGTGTACATCTCCTTGGAGACGACATCGGTGGACTCACCCACGCCGCGGGCGAACAGCGCGGTGTCCTCGAAGATCGGCAGCTCGATGTGCCCGTACCCCGCCCGCCGGGCGGCCGAGGTGATCGCCTCCCGGACCGCGACGAACCCGGCCGAGGTCGGGGGGACGTAGTCCGGCACCCCCTTCGGTGCCTTGAGCGCGGTCTTCTTCTGAGTGCCGGTCACGTGTGGTGGATCCTTGCGTGTAGTCGGTGGGTGGATCGGGGGGCGGGGGTCTAGAGGTCGCGTAAGAACGGGTTGGACCGCCGTTCCCGGCCGACGGTGGTCGAGGGGCCGTGGCCGGGGAGCACGACCGCGTCGTCGTCCAATGTGAGGAACTTCTTGGCGATCGACTGCATCAGCACATCGGTGTCGCCCGCGGGAAGATCGGTGCGACCCACCCCGTCCCGGAACAGCACGTCGCCGCCGAGCACGATGGTCCGCCGCCCCTCCTCTGTGTCGGCCACGATCCGGAAGGACACCGACCCGGGGCTGTGTCCGGGTACGTGGTCCACGTCGAAGGTCATCGACCCGAATCGCAGGGTGTCGCCGTCGAACACCTCCACGACCTCCGCCGGCTCGGTGAAGGTGACGCCCTTGAGCATGGCGGACAGGTCGAGCGAGAGTCCCTTGCCCGGATCGGAGAGCATCACGCGGTCCTCCGGGTGGATGTACGCCGGCACACCGTAATGATCGGCGACCTGCCGGGCGTTCCAGATGTGGTCCAGGTGACCGTGGGTGAGCAGTACCGCCCGTGGCCGCAGCCCCGCCTCGGACACCTGGCGGCGCACCTGGTCCTCGGCGTCCTGGCCCGGGTCGACGATGACGCAGTCCCCTGCGGCGTCGGACACGATGTAGCAGTTGGTCTGGAACATCCCTGCCGGGAATCCGATGATCTGCACGTCCCGCGCTCCCTTCCTCGATGGCCCGAGGGCTCCGTCGCAGGGCCCCGGGCCGACTGGGCCGCACACCGGAGTGGTGTGCAACCGTCTCGCCTCGACCTGGTAGACAAGACCCCTGGGCTGGAGCGCTGTGGTCTGCTCGCTTCGGCCCCACCGCGGCTCCAGCCGACTGTTCCAGCCTAGTCCAGGTACCCAGGAGGGTCAGTGTCCACCAACCAGGAACGCCGAGCCGAGGCGCGCCAGCGCCTGCGCGAGCAGATGGAGGCGCAGGCCCGTCGCGAGAAGCAACTCAAGATCGTGGCGGCCTCGGTCGTCGTCGCGGTCCTGCTGGGGATCGTCGGGGTGGTCGCCTGGATCAATTACGACCGCAAGCGCGCGGAGGAGTACGCGGCCAACTGGCTGACCTGCGAGTACCCCGCTGACACCGAGACCCCCCAACCGCTCGACCCCGCGGAGTTCGAGGACCAGGGCGACGAGGTGGTGGCCGAGGTGGAGGAGTTCAACGCGCAGGTCGAGACCGTCAACGAGAACAGGCGCGAGGCCGAGCCGCCGTCGGGTGACCAGGCCCGCCGGGGAACCGCGGAACTGACCATCACCACCGACCGCGGCCAGATCCCCCTCACGCTCGATCGTTCCGGCGCGCCCTGCAACGTCGCGAGCTTCGTCCACCTGGCCGAGCAGCGGTACTTCGACGACACCGAGTGCCACCGTCTGACCGTGGCGGAGGAGACCACCGGCCCGGAGGAGGTTCCCGGACTGTCGGTGCTGCAGTGCGGCGACCCGACGGGGACCGGGCTGTCCGGGCCCGGGTACTCCGTGGTGGACGAGCCGCCCGCGCCCGACACCCTCGAACTCGCGGCCGACGGGTCGGGTGCCGCCATCTACCCCCGCGGAACCGTCGCCATGGCCAAGTCGCAGGCGCCCGACAGTGCCGGGAGCCAGTTCTTCCTGGTGTACGAGGACTCGGCGCTCCCGCCGGAGTACACCGTCATGGGAACGGTCGGTGAACCGGGGCTGGAGGTGCTCGACGACATCGCCGAGACCGGCGTGAAGAGCGACGATCCGACGGACCGCGACAACCAGGTGCCGCGGCGTCCCGTCACCATCGAGTCCGTGGTCGTCGACGCCCAGTCAGGACTCCCCGACAGGTGAGTCGGGGGCCGGCCCGCCCGCCGAGGCGTGGTCGGCGGCCGGACCGACCGGGCTCCCGGCTCAGTTCGACGTCATCCGGTTGACGTCGAAGACCCCCTCGACGCCCCGGACCGTCTGCAGGACGTGTCCGAGGTGTTTGGGATCGGCCATCTCGAAGGTGAACCGCGAGATCGCCACCCGGTCGTCGCCGGCCGTCTGGACGGACGCGGACAGGATGTTGACCTTCTCGTCCGCCAGCACCTTGGTCACGTCCGACAGCAGCCTGTGTCTGTCGAGCGCCTCCACCTGGATCGCCACCAGGAACACCGCCCCGGGTTGGGGTGCCCACTCGACCTTGACCAGTCGCTCGGGCTCCCTGTGCAGGTCGGAGGCGTTGGTGCAGTCGGTGCGGTGGACGCTCACGGTCCCACCGCGGGTGATGAACCCCAGCACCTCGTCCCCGGGGACCGGCATGCAACAGCGGGCGAGCTTGGCGTGCACGTCCTTCACCCCGCCCACCAGGATCCCCGGACCGGGGGGCGCCGGTCGGTTCGAGGTGATGTTCTTGTCCCGCGAACGGTCCGCCAGCTCCTCGGTGACCTCGTCGACCCCCCCGTGGGCCGCGACGAGCCGACCCACGACGTGCTTCGCGGAGACGTGGTTCTCCCCGATCGCCGTGTAGAGCGCCGTGACGTCGGCGAAACCCAACTCACGTGCGACGCCCGCCAGTGACTCGTTGGAGAAGACCCGGTGGACGGGCACCCCGCCTCGGCGTACCTCCCGAGTGATGAGATCCTTGCCCCGTTCGAGGGCCTCCTCGCGCCGCTCCTTGGCGAACCACTGCCGGATCGAGCTCTTGGCCCTGCCCGAGACGACGAACTTCTGCCAGTCCAGACTGGGGCCCGCGTTGGGGTCCTTCGAGGTGAAGACCTCGACGACCTCGCCGTTCTCCAGGGGCCTCTCGAGCGCGACGAGCTTGCCGTTGACCCGCGCACCGATGCACCGGTGACCGACCTCGGTGTGGACGGCGTAGGCGAAGTCCACCGGTGTCGCACCGACGGGGAGATTGATCACGTCGCCCTTGGGCGTGAAGACGAAGATCTCCTTGCTGGTCATCTCGAACCGCAGGGAGTCCAGGAACTCCCCCGGATCGGCGGCCTCCCGCTGCCAGCTCAACAGTTGGCGCATCCACGCCATTTCGTCCACCTCGGCGGGATCGCCGTGGTGCTTGCCGCGGGTCTCCTTGTACCGCCAGTGCGCGGCGATCCCGTACTCGGCGTTCCGGTGCATCTCGTGGGTCCGGATCTGGATCTCCAACGGTTTGCCGTCGGGACCGATCACGGTGGTGTGCAGTGAGCGGTAGACGCCGAAGCGGGGCTGGGCGATGTAGTCCTTGAACCTCCCCGGCATCGGTTTCCAGGCGGAATGCACCACGCCGATCGCGGCGTAGCAGTCCCGGACGTCCTCGCACAGCACGCGGATGCCCACCAGGTCGTGGATCTCGTCGAACTCGCGTCCCCGGACGATCATCTTCTGGTAGATCGACCAGTAGTGCTTGGGTCGGCCCTCGACCCGGGCCTGGATGTGGGCGTTCTCCAGCTCGGCCCTGACCCGGGTGATCACCGTTCCCAGGTAGACGTCCCGGCTCGGCGCCCGATCGGCGACCAGTCGCACGATCTCCTGGTACTTCTTGGGCTCCAGGATCGCGAAGGCCAGGTCCTCGAGTTCCCACTTCACGGTGGCCATTCCGAGACGGTGGGCCAGAGGCGCGATCACCTCCAGGGTCTCGCGGGCCTTCTTGACCTGCTTCTCCGGCGGCAGGAATCGCATGGTCCGCATGTTGTGCAGGCGGTCGGCGACCTTGATCACCAGCACCCGCGGATCATGCGCCATCGCGATGATCATCTTGCGGATCGTCTCGGCCTCGGCCGCCTCGCCGAAGTCGACCTTGTCCAGCTTCGTGACCCCGTTGACGAGGTGTGCGACCTCGTCACCGAAATCCGAGGCCAGGGCCTCGAGGGAGTAGTCGGTGTCCTCCACGGTGTCGTGCAGCAGCGCTGCCACGAGGGTGGTGGTGTCCATGCCCATCTCGGCGCAGATGGTCGCCACCGCCAGTGGATGGGTGATGTAGGGGTCGCCGGATTTCCGGAACACGCCCTCGTGCTGGCGTTCTGCGAGCGCGTAGGCACGCGAGAGCAGCGCCACGTCGGCTTTGGCGTGGTGGATCCGGTGCACCCGGACAAGGGGTTCCAGGACCGCGGGAGTGGACGTCACCGTCAACCCCGAGGTGAGGCGCCGGGCCCACCTGGCCCGGACGCGACGGCCGGCGGACGGGCGGGCGCCCGGGATCACCGGGAGGGGCTGGGTGTTGGGCTGGGTGCTGGACCGGGTCTGCTCCGCAGGTGCGGGCTGGGGGCCGGCTCCGATGTTCGCTGTGGGATCCTGCCGATCGGTCATTCCGGCTTCTCCCTCCATGTCCGGTCCGTCAACGACGGGCGGTGGTCACGCGACCGTGAGGCAGGTCAGCGGTGTGCCGGACAGTCTATCCCTACCCCCGAGCCCGGGTACTTCGAGCACCACCGACAGGCCGGTCACCACGGCGCCACAGTCGTCGAGGAGCCCGACGGCCGCTCCGAGAGTGCCGCCGGTGGCCAGGACGTCGTCCACCACGAGGATCCGCGTGCCACTGAGGTCGAGGCCGTCGGCGGGGAGCTCGAGCGTCGCCGCCCCGTACTCGAGTTCGTACGAGCGCGAGTGCACGGGCGGTGGGAGTTTGCCCGCCTTTCGGATGGCCAGCACGCCGGTGCGCAGCCGCAACGCGACCGCCCCGGCGAGCAGGAAGCCACGCGCGTCCAGCCCTGCCACGTAGTCCACCGACCCGATCTCATGACCCGCGGCGAGGCCCGCCACCACGGCGTCGAAACCCTCGGGGTCGGCCAGCACGGGGGTGAGGTCACAGAACTGGACGCCGGCCACCGGGAAGTCCTCGACCCGGCGCATCAGGCGCTCGACGGCGGCCACGACCCCCGGGGACACACCCGAGGTCCCGTGGCCCTTCATGCGGTGGCCCCGGCCTTCTCCCGGCGGGCCAGGACCTTGGCGGTCTGGCGCTTGGTGGCGGGATCGAACTCCTTGAGCCACACCAGCAGCGGGGTCGCGAGGAAGATCGACGAGAACGTGCCCGTGATGATGCCGACGACCTGGACGATGGCGAGGTCGAGCAGCGTGCCCACCCCGAGGATCCACACCGCGACCACCAGCAACGCCAGCAACGGGAGGATGCCGATGGTGGTGGTGTGGATCGATCGCATGAGCGTCTGGTTGACCGCGAGGTTCGCCTCTTCGGCGTAGGTGCTACTCGAGGAGTGTTTGCTGCCGCGCGTGTTCTCGTCCACCTTGTCGAACACGATGACCGTGTCATAGAGGGAGAAACCGAGGATGGTGAGCAGGCCGATGACCGTGGCGGGTGAGACCTCGAATCCCAGGAGCGAATAGACGCCCGCCGTGGTGATGACGTCGAAGAAGAGCGCGACGACGCCGGCCACCGACATCCGCCACTCGAAGCGCAGCGCCATGTAGCCGAACACGATCACGATGAAGACCGCCAGGGCGATGATCATCTGCTGGGTGACCTGTCCACCCCAGCTCTCGCTGCGCGCGGAGTCGCCGACGGCCTCGATCGAGACCTCGCCGCTCGCCGCGACGGGCTGGAACTCCTCCACGAGCGCGAGCTTGGTCGCGTAGATCTCGTCACTGGTGAGGAAGCCGGTCTCCACCTCGACGATGCGCGCGTTGCCGGCTCCCACGATCTGGACCGTCTGGGGCTCCTGACCGAGAGTCTCCTCGACGACGGCGGCAACCCGGCCGGTGTCCGCATCCCCCGCCGGCATCGTCAACTTGGTGCCGCCGGTGAAGTCGATCCCGAAGGTGAACCCCCGGAAGATGATGCTCGCGAGGCAGATCGCGACGATCGCCCCGGTCAGGAGGAAGTACAGGCGGCGGCGCTGCACGATCGGGAACGCGCCGGTCCCCGTGTAGAGACGGTTGAACAGGCTCTCCGGCTGGTCGGGACCCGCCGTGCCGTCGGAGTCGATCGTTCCCGGGGCGCTCATCGGCCCTCCTCCTCGGAGTCGTCACGGCGCGGCAGGATCATCGTCACGCCCGGGGACGCCGGCCCCGGATCGGTGGGTCGCCCATCCGGGCCCCGCACGGTGGCGGACACGCCTCGGCCGCGCTCGGAGCCCGGATCGGATCCGTCCTTCTCGGCGTCCTGCTCGTGGCGGCGTCGCTCGGCGGAGTCGGCCCGGAGGGACTCCATCCGGCCGAGGCCGTTGGCCCACGGCTTGGTGAACAACGGCTTGGTCGAGGCCAGGTACACCAGCGGCCACAGGACGGTGAAGGCGACGAGGACGTCCATGACGGTGCTCAGTGCCAGGGTGAAGGCGAATCCGCGGACCTCTCCGGTGGCCAGCAGGTACAGCACCACGGCGCCGATCAGACTCACCACGTTGCCGGTGATGATGGTGCGACTGGCGCTCTTCCACGCTCTGGGTACCGCGGATCTGAACCGGTGACCGTCGCGGAGCTCGTCCTTGATCCTCTCGAAGAACACGACGTAGGAGTCCGCGGTCATGCCGATACCGATGATGAGGCCCGCCACCCCGGCCAGGTCGAGGCTGTAATCCACCGTGTACCCGAGGAACACGAGCATCACATAGGTGACGAGGAACGAGATCACGAGGGAGAAGAACGCGATCACGCCGAGCAACCGGTAGTACAGCACCGTGTACACCAGCACCAGCAGGAAACCGATCGCTCCTGCGAGCAGGCCGGCCTCGAGGGAGGCCAGACCCAGCGAGGCGGGCACGTTGTCGACGTTCGGGTCCTCGAACGAGATCGGCAGGGCGCCGAACCGGAGGTTCCCGGCGAGCGTCGCCGCCTCGTCCATGGTGAAACTGCCGGTTATCGACGTGGCCGACCCGACCGGGGTCACCCCCTGGACCACCGGCGCGCTGATCACCTCGCCGTCCAGGAGGATGGCGATCTGGCGCTGCAGGTACTCCTGGGTCAGGCGCGACCAGGTGGCGCTGCCCTGTTGTCCGGGTCCGGCGTTGAACCGGAACGACACCTCGTTCTGACCGGCCTGCTGGCTGAAGCCGGAGCTCACCGAGTCCTTGACGATCTGCTGGCCGTCGAGGCGCTCACCGTCCTCCGGTTCGCCGACGAGCAACGGGACGGGGCCGAGGACGTACTTGGCGCCCTCTCCGCACGCGATCAACGCCTGGGACTGATCCTCGAATCCCGCCGTGATCTCTCGTTCAGGGCACCGGAACTCAGGCAGACGCTGGATGAGTTCCTCGGGGTCGCCCTGTCGTACCTCGAGGGCCTCCTCCACCGCCCGGGCGACCGCCTCTCGGTCACCGACCGCGGCATCGACGGGTTCGACGTCCCCCTCGGCGACCGGCTGGACCTCGAGGACGGGGCGGATCGTCAGTTGCGAGGTGGTCCCGAGGTCCCGGGCCTGGCTCGAGTCCTCGCCGGGGACCGTGAGGACGATGTTGCTGCCCTCGATGACCACCGAGGTCCCGGCCACGCCGAGGCCGTCGACGCGATCGCGGATGATGTCCTGGGCCAGACGCAGGTCCTGCTCGTCGGGCTGTCCGATGGGGATCAGCGTGACCCGGGTCCCGCCCTGCAGGTCGATGCCGAGCTTGGGTGCGAGTCCCCGATCGGCGACGGCAAACGCCGCGAGGAAGAGGATGAAGAACACCACGCAGAACGAGGACAGCAGTGCCCAGGGCCTGGGGCGGGCGTCTACACGCCGAGAACGGACTGGTGACACGGGTGATCTCTCTCGGTCTTCTGCAGGGGCCTCCGGCTGGACGGCCCCATCACACTACTCGCCGGTAGCCCCTCGTCCGGAATCAGCGCCGTCTTCTCCGGTGGACGATCCGGGGGTCGTGCCGGGGTCGAGCTTCTCGCGGATCACCCGACGGTCCCACTGCGTCCGGACCCCGGGGGCGATCTCCAGGACCAGGGTCTCCTCGCCGACCGTGACGACCGTGGCGTGCAGCCCGGAAGTGGTGAGCACCTGATCACCGACCGAGAGTGAGGCCTGCATCTCCTGCAGGTCCTTCATCGCCTTCCGCTGCTTGGAGCTCTGGAAGAACATCAGCGCGACGAGCGCGATGATCATGAGTGGCAACAGGAGTTCCAGTCCCATGGGGGTCCTCTCGTGTCGGGACCCGTCGGTGGGTCCGAAGGTGTCGGGTCCGGGCGTCGGACCGGTCTCGTCCGAGGATGCCACCCGGGTGGTCATCCGCGCGGGCCGGGTCCCGTCTCCGTCTCCACCGGCAGCATCGGTTCGGTCGGATCCCTGTCCGATCGGCGCAGGCCCAGGTGCTCCCACGCCGCGGCGGTGGCGACCCGGCCACGGGGCGTGCGGGCGAGCAGACCGGCACGGACGAGGAACGGTTCACAGACCTCCTCGAGGGTGGTCGCCTCCTCCCCCACGGCCACGGCGAGCGTGCTCAATCCGACCGGCCCGCCCTCATGTTGGACGAGCAGCGCGCGCAGGACCGCACGGTCCAGTCTGTCCAGGCCCAGCTCGTCCACCTCGTAGACCCGGAGCGCCGCGCGGGCGACCGGAACAGTGACCCGCCCGTCCGCCCGGACCTCGGCGTAGTCGCGCACGCGGCGCAGCAGGCGGTTCGCGATCCGCGGTGTGCCGCGGGAGCGCCCGGCGATCTCCATCGCCGCGTCCGGTTGCACCGGGATCTCGAGGATCTCGGCCGCCCGGGAGACGATGCGGGCCAGGTCCTCGTCCGTGTAGAAGTCCATGTGCGCCGTGAAGCCGAAGCGATCGCGCAACGGGCCGGTGAGCGCACCTGATCGGGTGGTGGCGCCGACCAGTGTGAACGGGGCGATCTCCAGCGGGATGGAGGTCGCGCCGGGCCCTTTGCCCACCATGATGTCGATCCGGAAGTCCTCCATGGCGAGGTACAGCATCTCTTCTGCCGGACGTGCGATCCGGTGGATCTCGTCGATGAACAGGATGATGTCGCCCCGCTGATTGATCTCCTTGAGCACCTTCTTCAGGCGCTCCTCGAAGTCACCGCGGTAGCGGGAACCGGCCACCAGGGACCCCAGGTCGAGCGAGTAGACCTGCTTGTCCTTGAGGGTCTCGGGGACCTCGTTGTTGACGATGGCCTGGGCGAGGCCCTCGACGACC
>NZ_JAALDW010000474.1:1045-5440 GCF_014145055.1 Dietzia sp. DQ11-38-2 | reverse complement strand
CGGCGGGACCGGGTCGGGCCGCCGCGCCAGGACGGAGTCGACGACGGCGAGGTGGTCGCCCCGGTAGGTCAGGGCCTCCCCGGATCGCCACAGTCCGCGCACGATGTCGAGGAACTCGTCGGCCCGGGCGTATCTCGCCTCCTTGTCCAGGAAGTCTCCGTAGGCGCGTTGCTCCCGCGACTCGCCTCCGGTGACCACGTTGAGGAGCAGTCGGCCCCCGGTCTGCCACTGGAAGGTGGCCGCCATCTGCGCGGCGAGGGTGGGGCTCATGAGGCCCGGGCGCAGCGCGACGAGGAATCTGATGCGGTCGCTCGACTCGGCGAGCAGCGCGCTGGTGATCAGGGCGTCCTCGCACCATGCGCCGGTCGGGGTGAGAAGCGACTCGAACCCGTTGTGCTCGGCCGCCGCGACGATCTGCCGCAGGTACGACAGCGTCGCCGGACGGTCCCCCGACATGAACGTGCCGTGTCCCCCGGCGACGAGGTGGCGTGAGTCCCCGTATGTGGGCAGGAACCAGTGGAGATGGGTCTTCGTCTGGTCGGCCTGGTCGGCCTGGTCGGCGTGGGGACGTATGGGGTCGGTGGCCACTGACGGCTCCTGGGGGTCTGGGATCGGACTGCGGACCGACTCATCGTGGGACCGGGCGGTGGCGTGGAGCCACAATTGGCGTCACGAGGATCGATACCCTTAACCAGAGTAGACCGATCGGTCTATAGCCTGTGTTACCCTGCTCGTCATGACCACCCGATCTGCCGCCCCTGTCCTGCGCTTGTCCGATGTGAGCGCGGCCCGGGTCATGCGCACGATCCGGTTCCGGGGGCCCGTCACCCGCCCGGAGGTGGCAGCGTCCACGGGCTTGTCGGTGGCGACGGTCGGCCGCGCCACGGCAGCGCTGCTGTCCGCCGGCGTCATCCGCGAGCGGCCGGAACTCATGCACGACGGTTCCGTCGGTCGACCGAGCATCCCTGTCGAGATCGATCCCGGCGGGCCGGTGGTGGTGGCCGTCCACGTCGGCCTCAGCCGCTGCGTCGTGGCGATCAGTGACCTCGCCTGCCGGATCCTGTCCGAGTTCGCGATCCCCACCCCGGGCCGGGATCCGGAGCAGATCGCGGACGAGCTGTCCGCGATCGCGTTCCGTCTTCTCGACGGCCACCGTGGACGTCGGCTCGTCTGGGGTGGTGTGGCCACGGCGGCCAGGATCACCTCCCCGGGCAGGGTCGACCACGACCTGCTGGGGTGGCGGGACGTCCCGGTGACCGAGCTGTTCGCCGATCGGCTCGGGGTGCCGTTCTCGGTGGCCCCGCACGTCGAGGCCATGGCCGCGGCGGAACTCCTCGTGGGGCATGAGACACACACCGGGACGACGCTCGTCGTCTACGCCCGGGAGCATCTCGGCTCCGCCCTGGTGATCGACGGCGCCGTACACCTGCCGCGCGCCGGCTCGGCCGAACTGGCGCACCTGCCCGTGGGGCCCACCACGTACCTCGACGACCGCGGAGGCGGCCTCACGGACGTGGTGGGCGATTCCGGACTGGTCCGCGCCGCGGCCGCCCGCGGCATCCCCGTCGGGTCGGTGGTGGAACTCGCCGCACGCGCACCCGGCGATCCGGTGGCCGAGGCGATCCTCGTCGAGCGGGCCACGGTACTCGGCCGCCTGGTGGGGCTGCTCTCGACCATCACCCGCCCGGATTCGGTGGTGCTCTGCGGCCAGGCCTTCACCGACCACCCGCGATACCTGGGCCCCGTTCTGAGCGCCTCGCGGGAGACCCCCTTGCCGGGAGAAGCGCCCGAACTCAGGGTGTCGACGGCGGGAGGGCGGATCCAGCAGGTGGCGGCCATGGCGGTGGCGCTCGACGCCATCTCCGCGGACCCTACGAGCGCGCTGCCCGCACGCTTGTTGTCGGTGTCCTGACGTGGTGACGGCGGCGTCACCCACTTCGCGTCAGCACGAGCAGAACGTTCGACATCCGTAGCACGAGCCTCCAGACTTCTGGCATGACCGAACGAAGCCTGTCCTCCGACCGCCAGAGCGTCTCGGCGGAGACCCACCGTCGGGCGATGCGACTGCATCCCGCCGGAGTCACGATCATCACCCTCGACGGCGCCGACGGCCCGGTGGGGTTCACCGCGTCGTCGCCGTCCAGCCTGTCGTCCGAACCGGCCCTGGTGAGCTTCAACGTGGGGATCTCCTCGTCCAGCCTGGCCGCGGTGCTCGACGCCCGCACCGCCGTGATCCATCTGCTGGGGGAATCCGACCGGCACCTGGCGTCGAGGTTCTCGGGGCCCGCGGCACAGAGGTTCACTGACCACTCCCTGTGGACGCGGGCCGAGACCGGCGAACCTCTCCTCCACGGCGGGCGGGCGCGACTACGGGTCGCACTGGACCGTCTCGTGCCTGCGGGCGACCACGTCCTGGTGATCGCGCGGATGCTGGACGCCTGGTTCGACGACGAGCCGAGTGATCCGCTCGTGGTGGTCGACGGTGGCCTGTGGGCGGTGCCGTCGGCCCGCGACTGACTGCCGGGTCGCCCCCCCCGGGGCCTGCGATCCGGCAGACGACGAGGCGGCCCCCGCTCGGAAGAGCGGGGGCCGCCTCGCGGTGGTGCGGCGCCTTTCGGGCTAGGTGGTGGCGGGAGCCGCCCCACCACTACCCGAGGATCCACCGGGGGCGCCGCCGGCGAAGCCACCCGAGCTCGGGGGAAGCGAGTCACCCGGGCCGGCCTCACCCGTCGGAGCGACACTCGCGGTGATCTCCTCACCCTCGCGGGACTCGGCGGCGTCCGGCCGCGGGACCCCGGTGAAGGTGAACCTGGCGTTCTCCGTCTGGTCGGACTCACCGTCCCAACCCTCGACGTCGACGGTGATCAACTCGCCGGCCGCGACCTCACCGAAGAGGATCTTCTCCGAGAGCGTGTCCTCGATCTCGCGCTGGATGGTGCGACGCAGCGGCCGCGCCCCCAGCACCGGGTCGAAGCCCCGCTTGGCCAGGAGTTCCTTGGCACGGTCGGTGATCTCGATCGTCATGTCCTTGGCCTTGAGCGCCACGCCCACGCGGCTGACCATCAGGTCGACCATCTCGACGATCTGGTCCTTGGTGAGCTGGTGGAACACCACGATCTCGTCGATACGGTTGAGGAACTCGGGCCTGAAGTGCTTCTTGAGCTCGTCGTTGACCTTCTGCTTCATCCGGTCGTAGGCGTCCTCGGTGTTGTCGGCGGACTGGAAGCCCATCCCGACGGCCTTGGAGATGTCCCTCGTGCCGAGGTTGGAGGTGAAGATCAACACGGTGTTCTTGAAGTCCACCATGCGACCCTGCCCGTCGGTGAGACGGCCGTCCTCCAGCACCTGCAGGAGCGTGTTGTAGATCTCGGAGTGGGCCTTCTCGATCTCGTCGAACAGGACCACCGAGAACGGCTTGCGCCGGACCTTCTCCGTCAGCTGGCCACCCTCCTCGTATCCGACGTACCCGGGAGGTGCGCCGAACAGGCGGGAGGCGGTGAAGCGGTCGTGGAACTCACCCATGTCGATCTGGATGAGCGCGTCGTCCTCGCCGAACAGGAAGTTGGCCAGCGCCTTGGAGAGCTCGGTCTTGCCGACACCGGACGGGCCGGCGAAGATGAACGACCCCGACGGGCGCTTGGGGTCCTTGAGACCGGCCCGCGTGCGACGGATGGCCCGGGAGACCGCCTTGATGGCGTCCTCCTGGCCGATGATCCGCTTGTGCAGCTCGTCCTCCATGCGGAGCAGACGTGTGGTCTCCTCCTCGGTGAGCTTGAACACGGGGATCCCGGTCCAGTTACCCAGCACCTCGGCGATCTGCTCCTCGTCGACCACCGCGGCCACGTCCATGTCGCCCGCACGCCACTGCTTCTCACGTTCCGAGCGCTCGGCGATGAGCTTCTTCTCCGTGTCCCGCAGACCGGCGGCCTTCTCGAAGTCCTGCGCGTCGATCGCGGACTCCTTCTCGCGCCGGGCCTCGGCGATCTTCTCGTCGAACTCCCGGAGGTCCGGCGGAGCGGTCATCCGCTTGATCCGCATGCGGGCGCCGGCCTCGTCGATGAGGTCGATCGCCTTGTCCGGCAGGAAGCGGTCGTTGATGTACCTGTCCGCCAGCTGGGCCGCCGCGGCCAGGGCCGCGTCCGTGATGGTGACACGGTGGTGCGCCTCGTAGCGGTCGCGTAGACCCTTGAGGATCTCGATGGACAACTCGACGCTGGGCTCGGGGACCTGCACCGGCTGGAAACGACGCTCGAGCGCCGCGTCCTTCTCGATGTGCTTGCGGTACTCCTCGAGCGTGGTGGCGCCGATGGTCTGCAGCTCACCGCGGGCCAGCTTGGGCTTGAGGATCGACGCCGCGTCGATCGCGCCCTCGGCGGCACCCGCCCCGACGAGCGT
>NZ_JAALDW010000474.1:0-1035 GCF_014145055.1 Dietzia sp. DQ11-38-2 | reverse complement strand
CGGTCTTGCCCACGCCGGGCTCTCCGATGAGCACCGGGTTGTTCTTGGTGCGCCGGGAGAGCACCTGCATGATGCGCTCGACCTCCTTGGCGCGGCCGACCACCGGGTCGAGCTTGCCCTCCATGGCGGCCTGCGTGAGGTTGCGGCCGAACTGGTCCAGGACCGTCGAGGACGACGGCGTCCCGGACTCGCGCCCGCCGGTCCCCGCCGGCGCGCCCGTGGCCTCCGCCTCCTTGCCCTGGTAGCCGGAGAGCAGCTGGATGACCTGCTGCCGGACCCGGGTGAGGTCCGCTCCGAGCTTGACCAGCACCTGCGCGGCCACCCCCTCACCCTCTCGGATGAGGCCGAGGAGGATGTGCTCGGTCCCGATGTAGTTGTGGCCGAGCTGCAGCGCCTCGCGCAGGCTCAGCTCGAGGACCTTCTTGGCCCGCGGCGTGAACGGGATGTGCCCGCTGGGCGCCTGCTGGCCCTGGCCGATGATCTCCTCGACCTGACTCCGCACCGCTTCAAGCGAGATCCCCAGGGACTCGAGGGCCTTGGCGGCCACTCCCTCGCCCTCGTGGATGAGACCAAGCAGAATGTGCTCGGTGCCGATGTAATTGTGGTTGAGCATCCGGGCCTCTTCCTGGGCCAGGACGACGACGCGACGCGCGCGGTCGGTAAACCGTTCGAACATCGTGCTACCTCACATTCCTCGGGTGTTCACCACTGTAGTGGCCCGGTCTGACGCCCGGAGCCACAGGAGTGGCAGTCGGCCCGTCACCAGGGTTCAACGCGGCAGGTCGGGGAATCATTGCGGATACGTGTACGCCGACAGCGAACGCCGCCGAATCCGTGCGGGACGGCGCGGACATCTAGTCTCGGGAGCATGGTGGCGTCGGGCGGGACCGGGTGATGAGCCCGTTCGATCTGGACCGGATCGGCCGCGGCCTGCCCTTCACCGACGCGCTCCCGGCCCTGCGGCGCGCGCTCGCCACGGCGGGTACGGCGGTGGTCCAGGCTCCGCCCGGGACGGGCAAGACCACCCTCGCCCCG
>NZ_JAALDW010000473.1:0-1823 GCF_014145055.1 Dietzia sp. DQ11-38-2 | reverse complement strand
GGGCTGGGCGGGCGCGGCGGGCGGTTCGGCCTGCTCGACCTGGGCACTGTCCTGGTCGGTGGCGGTCGGGGTCTCGTCGTCGCCCCCGAACAGCTGGACGAGCCCGATGCCTATCGCCAGGACCACCGCGGCCAGGAGGACCATCGCGATGGCCCGGTACGGAGGTCCGGTCGGCTCATCCTGGTCGGGGCCGGCCCCGGCGCCGCCGGCGGGCGCGCCCGGACCGTAGGGGTCGTACTGCGAGGTTTCGGGCTGGGAGCTCACGCCGGTGAGTGTAGGTCAGTCGAGCCGCATTCCCAGGTTGCGCGCCGCGCGTGCCTTCTGACGGCTGCTGCGCATGCGACGAAGCCGCTTGACGAGCAGCGGGTCAGCGGCCAGCGCCTCGGGGCGGTCGATGAGGCCGTTGAGGATCTGGAAGTAGCGGGTCCCGGACATGTCGAACTTCTGCCGGATCGCCTCCTCCTTGGAGCCGGCGAACTTCCACCACTGACGCTCGAACTCGAGCATGGCCCGGTCCCTGTCGGACAGCACGGGGTCGGCGGCGTGCAGCTCGTCCGCGGGCGGCGAACCGCCCTCGACCCTCGGTCGGCGTGCCGCGGTTGCTGATCGACCCATTCGCTCGCCTCCTGTGCCCGGATCACACCGTTGTGATTCCCCCGTAGTGAACCACACGGATCCGACACCCTGCCAGGTGCGCACTAGGATCTCCTGCCATGGCCGTCCTGCCCATCGTCATCCTCGGCGATCCCGCCCTCCACACCCCCACCGAGCCCGTCACGGAGTCCCCGGAGGAGATCCGCGACCTCGTCCGCGACCTCTACGACACGATGGACGCCGCCAACGGAGTGGGTCTGGCCGCCAACCAGGTGGGGGTGCGCAAGCGGGTGTTCGTCTACGACTGCCCCGATCTGGACACCGAGGACGGCGAGGGCGTCTCCCGCGAGGACGTCGAGGCCCGCGGCGGCTGGCTCAACCGCCGCGGCTGCATCGTCAACCCGGTGCTGGAGACCTCCGAGATCCCGGAGACCATGCCGGACCCGGAGGAGGATCTCGAAGGATGCCTCTCCGTCCCCGGTGTGAACTTCCCGCGCGGGCGCGCCTGGTGGGCCCGGGTCACCGGAACCGACGAGAACGGCGAGCCGGTCTCCGTGGAGGGCTATGGCCTGTTCGCGCGGTGCCTGCAGCACGAGGTCGGTCACCTGGACGGGTACCTCTACACCGACCATCTGATCGGCCGTCACCGCAAGGCCGCCAAACGCCACATCCGCGACGCAGGCTGGGGCGTGCCCGGGTTGAGCTGGGACCCGACCACCGATCCCGACCCGTTCGCCGACGAGGACGACGGTGACGAGTGGGACGACGACGAGGCCACCGACCCCCGTGGCTGAGCAGGACCGGGGTCTGGCGGACCGGTCCCGGTGGAACGCCGGCCGACGCGTGGAGGTGGGGATGCGCGTGGTGGTCCGTCGCCATCTGGAGGCCGGGCAGGGTTCGCACCTCTACACCGACGTCATCGGACACGTGGTCGCGCTGGATCCCGAACTCGTGGTGCGCCGCGAGTCGGGCGAGGAGGTGCGGATCCCCGATTCCGACATCGCGGTGCTCAAGGTGCTACCGCCCCGGCCGGTCCGGGCACGCGACGTCCGGGCGCACGAGTACGCGGGTGCGTTGGCGTGGCCGGGCACGGACTTCGAGCTCGTCGACGGCTGGTTCTGCCGTGCCGGTGACGACTGGTCCTACCGCGGGAACTCGGCGGTCCCGGTGTTGCCGTGGGCCAGCTGCTCGGAGCTGGACGGGGTCCGCGACTGGTACGCGGCCCGCGG
>NZ_JAALDW010000472.1:3547-4730 GCF_014145055.1 Dietzia sp. DQ11-38-2 | reverse complement strand
TCTGGTCGAGCAGGGCGTCGCCGGAGGACAGGAAGGTCTGGACCGCGCCGAAGGGATCCCGGAGATCGTCCCGACCGAGGAACGCCGCTCCCAGTCGCGACGCCGTGGGACGGACGCCGAACCCCTTCATCATCCGTCCGGCCAGGACCCCCCACCGGCGGACGAATCCGCGGTACGCGCGCGCATCCGTCTCGCCGCAGGCGGCGGCGATACTCGCGCAGGTCAGGTCGAGGTCGCGATGGAAGACGATCGGGGGGTCGTCGCTGCCCGGCGGGGCGGGGGCGAATCCCCACGGGTCACAGTCCACATACCTGAGGCCGTGAGCGGCGAGGTCCAACTCTTCCGGGATACCCGTGTGTCGGATCATCAGGTGCGCTGACGACCCACGATCCGTGCGGTGGCCGGGATAGCGCTCGACCGTGGAGGTGGCACCGCCCAGGACCGTGTCCTTCTCCACCACGTGGACGTCGAGGCCGGACCGCGCGAGATACGCGGCGCAGATGAGTCCGTTGTGACCGGATCCGATCACCACGACGTCATGACGGTTGTTCACGCGAGCCTCCGTGCTGGGTGAGGGGGAGCGGACGCGACAGTACGGCGAAGGGCCGGGCGTCGCCTTCGAACCTGTAGGCCCTGAGTACATCCGAGAAGCCCAGCGACCGGTACAGCCGCCACGCCCCGTTGGCCTCCTCGGGGACCTCGGGGGTCGAGAGCAGCACGGATCGCTCCGTACGGTCCGCCAGGAAGCGGCGGAGCAGCTCCGTCCCTATCCCGCGCCCCTGATAACGGGGGGATACGTGGAGTTCCGTCAGTTCGACATAATCCGTCGGCAGCTGTCGACCCTGATCACTCAGGCCCCGGGCGACCTGCTCGTACCACCACTGACCAGGGGCGCCCCGGTAGCCGTAACAAATGGCCACCAGCGGCCCACGGGCGTGACCGAGAAACCGTCGACGCGGCGACTCGAAGGCCGCGACCCCGGACCACCCGTCTCGGTGACTGTGCTCCATCCACGCGGGGGCCCGGGATCGGATCACCTGGGGCGGGTAACCCATGGCGTCGACGTAGACACCGAGCGCCTCGGGCAGTCGGTCTCGGAACTCGCCGGCGTCCAGGCTGGTGATCACGGTGTCCATCCACCCCATCTCATCACGTGCGCGCGTTCGCGACCGGGATTGTGTCG
>NZ_JAALDW010000472.1:2796-3525 GCF_014145055.1 Dietzia sp. DQ11-38-2 | reverse complement strand
TCCCCGCCGATACCGTGAGGCGCAGAAGGGGAGGTGCAGGGCAGATGGGTTCGAGAACGCCGGTCCGTACGCCAGCCGGGGGTGCCGTCGGGTTCCTCGGTCGAGCGGAGCGCGCCGAGATCCACCGGGGCCGGGCCGTGGCCGCGACGTCCCCCGCCGACCGGTTTCTCGAGTCGTACCGCGCGGCGAGGTCGGCGGCGGCGGCGCTCGTGTCCCCGGGGCCGCGTCGTCGTGGACCTTCCGATGTATGGCACAGACTCGCCGCGGAAGTGCCCGAATTGGCGGAATGGGCCTCCGCGTTCGGCGGTTTCTCGACCCTCGCCGCCGCCGTGGAGGACGGTCTGCCCCGCGACGTCTCACACCGTATGGCGGACGATTTCCTCTGGGCGGTCGGCCGATTCCTGGACCTGGTGGACGAGCGGTTGGGGGTTCTGGGGCCGGCGGCGTGACGCCGTGGACGACGGGTGGGGCAGGCTTCCCGTCGTCACGCGGAATCGCGGTGGTCACCACCGCGTTGCGCTCGTATGATGGGAGGAACCCTCGACCGGCCGATCCCCGTAGACTGTCCACGTCACACGGCCGAGCCGGCCGAGCTCGTAAGCACGAGCGTTCTGAGGAGGTCGCAGTGCCCCTGTCCGAGCACGAGCAGCGCATGCTCGACGAGATCGAGAATGCGCTCTACGCCGACGACCCCAAGTTCGCGTCGTCTGTTCGAAAGACCGGTGGGGC
>NZ_JAALDW010000472.1:0-2772 GCF_014145055.1 Dietzia sp. DQ11-38-2 | reverse complement strand
TCCGCCGGTGTAGTAGTGGTCCTCGGTCTCGTGGGGGTCGCGCTCCTAGTGGGCGGGCTGGCGCTCGACTTCAAGCCCGGCGGTTTTCCCGTCCTCAGTCTGGTGGGTTTCCTCGTGATGTTCGCGGCCGGTGTGATGGCTCTTCGTTCGGCGCCCTCCACGGGGTCGTCGACCGCGGCCTCCGGTGGAACCCGGGTGCCGGGTGCGGGGAAGTCGTCCTCCAAGGGGGCGGAAGGCCAGAGTTACTCTTCTCGCATGGAAGACCGCTTCCGCCGTCGGTTCGAGCAGTAACCACGACGTCTGACGAGCTCCGGGGAGGGGCGAGCGCATCGGCGCTCGCCCCTCCCTCCTATTTGCGAGGTTCGGGCCCGCTCCTGAGGTAGCGGTGTCCGAGGTATCGGCCCGTTTCCGAGCGCCGGCCCGCTCCGCTCCGCCTCTCTGGCGACGAACCACTCCTGTGGCTCCGCACGTGTCTCGGCGACCGTCCTACTCGATGTCATCCGAGAGTCCGGCGGGCGAGTTGGCGACGACCGTCCCCACCACTCGCGCCCCTGCTCTCCACTTTGCCCCACCAGCATCCGTCCGGTAATCCCACGGATGCGCTCGAGTCACATCAACCACAGACAACCACCGGAAATGCGTCCGTGTGGGTGCGCCACGTTAGGTTCCGGTAGCGGAGTTGTCTCGCTCTTGCGCGGTCTGAACTGCAAAGACTTCCCAAGGTGGGGAGAAGTGGGGCGCAGGCCTTGTTTGTGGGGCATTGTGGGGTACAGTGGGGGATGCGAGGAGCTCGAAGGGGCCTGATCCCAGGAGGTGGCGGGTGACCGACACCGACCCCAACGACTCCGAGCGCGAACGAGCCTTCGTCGGGTACGGGACGCACCGTCCCAAGCTCGACGACAAGGGACGGCTGACGATCCCCGCCAGGTTCAGGCCAGGCCTGTCGGACGGGGTGGTGGTGTGTGGGTGGTTCACCAACACGCTCTCGGTCTTCCCGGAGCGCGAGTTCGACGCGCTGGTCAGAAAGGTGCGGCCGACCGCCAACCTCAGCGAGAGGCACATGGCGTTCTTCCGGCTCCTGGTGAGTGGCGCGGAGGTTCAACAACTCGATTCACAGGGGCGGATCTCCATCCCGGTGAGTCAGCGAAATTACGCGGGCCTCGGCAAGGACTGCGTGGTCAACGGCCTGGGGGAACGCCTCGAGGTCTGGGATGCAGACGCCTGGGACCGCTACAGCGCGGAGAACCTCCCCGTGTTCTCCGAGATGGAGGGCACATCCCTGGGGATCGAATTCTGATCGCCGGGGTCGAGAACGCACTGTCGAGAGCGCATTTCGACAGCACGGCATGTGGACAGCACGAGAGCACGACGGACGGAGCCCCCCGGCCCCTGCCCGGCACCACCCTGGCGTACTTCCCCAACGCCAGGTGGGTACCGGACGGGGACCAGGGGGCTCCACCACAACCGGAGAGCCGATGGCATCCGGACGGGAGGGAGGCGACATGGCGGAAGAGCCCGGCTCCGACCGCGCCGCGGCCCGGTTCGGCCACGTCCCCGTCTTCCTCGACCGCACCCTCGAACTCTTCCGGCCAGTCGTCGACGCCGCCGCCACAGCGGGCCGCAGGCCGGTGATCGTGGACGGCACGTTGGGCTTGGGCGGACACACCTCGCACCTCCTCGCCGCATTCGACGACCTGCGGGTCGTCGGGGTCGACCGTGACCCGGACGCCCTCGAGATCGCCACCCGGAGGCTCACCGCGTTCCGGGACCGGTTCACTCCCGTGCACGCCCGGTTCGACGATCTCGACCTGATCGTGAGCAGTCTTCCCGCGGAGTCGAGGGACGACGCCGGGCCCGCGATCGACGGGGTGCTGCTCGATTTCGGTGTCTCATCCATGCAGCTCGACGTGGCAGAGCGGGGATTCGCGTACTCGGTCGACTCGCCGCTGGACATGCGGATGGACCCCACCACGGGGCCGACCGCCGCCGACATCCTGGCGGACTACCCGCGCGACGATCTCGCGAGGATCTTCAGGGTCTACGGCGAGGAGCGGTTCGCGCGACAGATCGCCTCCGCCATAGTGCGTCGCCGGGAGACCGATCCCATCTCGTCCAGCGCCCAGCTCGTCGAACTCCTCTACGACACCATTCCCCAGGGCGCACGACGCACCGGCGGGCATCCCGGGAAGCGCGTCTTCCAGGCCCTGCGTATCGAGGTCAATGCCGAGCTCGAGGCGGTGGAGAACGCGGTACCGGGGTACCTCGACCTCCTGAGGCGTGGCGGGCGGGCGCTGTTCATGGCGTACCACTCGCTCGAGGACAAGATCGTCAAGCGGGAACTCACCCTCCGGACCGCCTCGCGCACCCCGGCCGGACTGCCGGTGGAACTGCCGGGGCACGGCCCCGAGTTCGAGTCCGTGACCCGCGGGGCGGAGAAGGCGTCACAGTCCGAGATCGACCACAACCCGCGCTCGGCCTCGGTCCGGGTGCGATGCGTCCGGCGTATCGACGGGAGAACCCCATGACGAGCACCATCGACACGGCGGATCCCGCCGACAGCTCAGATACCCGGCGCGCGCCCACCGCCCCGACCGGGCGGCCCCCGGGCGTCGGGGCGGTGGGCCTGCGCCGTAAGCCGGTCACCCGCTCGGTGCGGGGGCGCAGGACGGTGGTCGTCCCCGCGGAACGACTGAGTCCTGCCGAGTTGGCGGGTCGGATCCCCTTCGTGGTGGTCATGCTCCTCCTCATCGGAACGGGCGTCGGCGGGACTCA
>NZ_JAALDW010000471.1:1058-4789 GCF_014145055.1 Dietzia sp. DQ11-38-2 | reverse complement strand
GGCTGGTGGCTCTCGGACCGTGGGCTGCCCACCGGACCGGACGGACCGCTGCCCGGCCCGGCCGAGCCGGAACTGACCCAGCCCGCGGACTGCCCCGACGTGCAGATGATCGCCGTACCGGGGACCTGGGAGAGCAGCCCGACCGACGACCCGTACGCGCCGGCCTTCCTGCCCAACGCCCTGCTCAGGACGATCACCGATCCGCTGTCGGAGCAGTACCCCACCGAACGCCTGGAGGTCTTCACGGTCCCCTACGTGGCACAGTTCCGGAACCCGCAGCGCCCGGACGAGATCACCTACGACCAGAGCCGGGCCGAGGGCACGGATCGTGCGCGCGCCGAGCTGGCGGCGGTGCACGACCGTTGCCCGTACACCTCCTACATCCTCCTCGGCTTCTCGCAGGGCGCGGTGATCGCCGGCGATCTCACCAGCGAGATCGGCACCGGCAACGGACCGGTGCCGGCCGACCTGGTCCGGGGGTCGGTGCTCATCGCCGACGGGCGGCGGCTGCCCGGTGAGGGGCAGTCGCCGGGACTGTCGCCGGGGACGGGTCAGGGCATGGAGATCTCGCTCCAGCCGGTCACGGGATTCACCCAGCTCATCGCGGGCGCCACCATGACGGGCCCCCGGCCCGGTGGCTTCGGGGAACTCGCTGACCGCACCGCCCAGATCTGCGATTCGCGGGACCTCATCTGCAACGCCCCGCTCAACGTGGTGGACGGCGCGGCCCGGTTCCAGGAGTTCGTCGCCAACAACGCCATCCACGCCATGTACGCGACCAACCCGGACGTGATCATGGGGACGACGGTCCCGGAGTGGACCATCGGTCACGTTCGCGAGCTCGTCGACTCCGCACCGGAGATCGCCCACGACTGACGGGCCGACCGAGTACCGTGCATGGGCGCGACACGCCTGCCAGGGTCGGGGATTCGGAGTTCGGATGTGCGCGAGGGCACGCTGTAAGATCGACCAAGCTTGTCGCCCGGTATGTCCGAGGTCGGCGACGTCGGCCATCCAGTCATCGGTTCGGAACGGAGCAACGTGGAGTTCGAGCAGTACCACGACGCCAGCGGGGCGATCGTCATCCCTGATCGCACCACCCTGGTCGACTTCGTCGAAGCCAACGTCTCCGCAGCGCGCCGGGACCCCGCGGCGGACGGCCTCATCTACCGATATATCGACTACTCGTCGTCGCGGCAGGGTGAGGTCTCCGAACTGTCGTGGTCGGACTTCGGTGACCGGCTCTACGCGATCGCCGCACGACTGCAGCAGGTGGCCGCGCGGGGAGACCGGGTGGCGATCCTCGCGCCACAGGGGCTCGACTACATCGTCTCCTTCTTCGCCGCCATCCACGCCGGCCTCACCGCCGTCCCGCTGTTCGATCCGGACGAACCCGGGCACCATGACCGTCTCCACGCCGTCCTCGGGGACTGCACCCCGTCCGTCATCCTCACGTCGACCGAGTCGGCGGCCGGCGTCCGCAAGCTCTTCCGCGATCTGCCCGCCCGTGAGCGCCCCCGCACGGTCGCCGTCGACGCGATCCCGACCGAACTCGGCTCGGGCTGGTCCCGGCCCGACCTCGGGGCGGACGACATCGCCTACCTGCAGTACACCTCGGGATCGACCCGCGTCCCCGCAGGCGTCGAGATCACGCATCGCAACGTCGTCACCAACGTCATGCAGCTCTTCGACGGGCTGGGTCTGACCCGCGCCTCCCGCGGCGTCACCTGGCTCCCGCTGTTCCACGACATGGGACTGCTCACCGTGATCCTGCCCGCGATGGGCGGTGCGACCATCACCGTCATGAGCCCCCGGGCCTTCGTGCAGCGGCCCGGACGCTGGGTCACCCAGCTCGGTGCGATGTCCGACGGCGACGGCGTGTTCGCCGCGGCACCCAACTTCGCGTTCGAGCACGCCGCCCGCCGTGGCCTTCCCCGGGAGGGCGAGTCGCTCGACCTGTCCGGCGTCACCAGCATCATCAACGGATCCGAGCCGGTCACCCCCGCCTCGATGCGCGCGTTCAACGAGGCGTTCGCCCCGTACGGGCTCGCTCCGACCGCCATCAAGCCCTCCTACGGCATGGCGGAGGCGACACTCTTCGTCTCCTCGCCCCGTAAGGACGACGAGGCGATCGTCATCCACGTGGACCGGGATGACCTCAACAAGGGCGTCATGACCGTCCTGGACCCCGACTCGGTGGAGGGGAACGAGGACGCCATCCCGCAGGTGGCGTGCGGGTACGTGGCGCCCAGCCAGTGGGCGGTCATCGTCGACCCGGGAATCGACGGGGCGACGGGCGAGCACGACGGAACCGGCCGTGAGCTCCCCGAGGGGCGGGTCGGTGAGATCTGGCTGCACGGTACGAACGTGGGGCAGGCCTACTGGGGCCGACCGGAGGAGTCCGAGGCCACCTTCGGCAACAGGCTCACCGAGCGCCTGGCGGAGAACTCGAAGACCGTGCGCGAGTTCGGCACCGTCCCCGAGGACGCGCGATGGCTCCGCACGGGCGACTTCGGTGCCTACGTGGACGGTCAGCTGTACATCACCGGGCGGGTCAAGGACCTCGTGATCGTCGCGGGGCGCAACCACTACCCGCAGGATCTCGAGAACACCGCGCAGGACGCCTCCTCCTCCCTGCGCCCGGGCTTCGTGGCCGCGTTCTCCGTGCCCGCCAACCAACTCCCGATCGAGGCCCGTAACGGCGCCGTCATCCCCGCCGATGACTCCTCGGAGACCCTCGTCGTGGTCGGGGAGCGCGCGCCCGGTGCGGGCAAGGCGGATCCCGGACCCATCGCCGACGCCGTCCGTTCGGCGATCTCGGCGAGGCACGGTGTCACGGCCCAGGACGTGATCCTGGTCCCCGCCGGGTCCATCCCCCGTACCTCGAGCGGCAAGATCGCCCGCCGCGCCTGCAAGGCCGCCTACGTCGACGGGACGTTGCGGGGAGGCCACCAGCAGACGGCGTTCCCCGACGAGCCGACGGAGTAGTTCCCGGACCGGTTCACGGCACCACACGTGCGCGGCGGCGACGGGCGAGCACACCGGACGAGACCCGATCGAAAGGCGATCCCCACGATGGCACAGAGCGAGATGACGGTAGTAGAGCTCCGCGACTGGTTACGGGGGTGGGTCTCACGGGCCACCGGACTCGACGGCGCCAAGGTGACCGACGACCGTTCTCTCGAGGAGTTCGGACTGTCCTCCCGCGACGCGGTGACGCTCTCGGCGGATCTCGAGGACCTCCTCGGACGACCACTGGACGCCACGGTGGCGTACCAGCACCCCACCATCGCCTCCCTCGCCGAGTACGTGGTCAACGGCCCGGCCGAGATCGAGGAGCCGGCCGATCTGCACACCTTCCGTCACCGCGGGGCGGGCATGGAGTTCGACGTCGCCGTCATCGGGTTCGCCACGCGGTTCCCGGGCGGTGCGGATTCGCCCGAGGCCACGTGGGAGCTGCTGTCCGAGGGCCGGGACGCGACCAGCCCGCGCCCGGCGACCCGCTGGTCCGAGTGGGCGGGCGACGCCTACGTGCAGCAGGTCCTGGCCGAGGCACCGGACCGGGGCGGGTGGCTCGACGACGCGGAGGTGCGCGACTTCGACGCCGAGTTCTTCGGCATGAGCCCGCGCGAGGCGGAGATGGTGGACCCGCAGCAGCGGTTGGCGCTCGAGCTCACCTGGGAGGCCCTCGAGCACGCGCACCTGCCGGCGAGCGATCTCAAGGGCCACGA
>NZ_JAALDW010000471.1:0-1039 GCF_014145055.1 Dietzia sp. DQ11-38-2 | reverse complement strand
GGCGTGTTCATCGGCTCGTCGTCCAGCGACTACCAGGTGTTCCTGACCTCCGACTCCGCCGCCGCCTCCCCCTACGCGGTCACCGGCGCCTCCAACTCGATCATCTCCAACCGGGTGTCGTACACGTTCGACTTCCGGGGTCCGTCGATGACCCTCGACACCGCGTGCTCCACCTCGCTCGTCGCGATCCACGAGGCCGTCAACTCCCTGCGGCTGCACGAGTCCGACCTGGCCGTGGCCGGCGGCGTCAACATGATGCTGGCACCCGCCGCCACCATGGGCTTCGCCAAGACCGGGGCCGCGCTCAGCCCCGACGGCCGCATCAAGGCCTTCTCCTCCGACGCCAACGGCATCTGCCGCGCCGAGGGCGGGGGACTGTTCATCCTCAAGCGCCTGTCCGAGGCCGAGCGGGACGGGGACGTGGTCCTCGCCGTCATCAAGGGTTCCGCGGTCAACTCCGACGGCCGCTCCAACGGGATGACCGCCCCCAACCCCGACGCGCAGGTCGCGGTGCTGCGCCAGGCCTACGCCGACGCCGGCGTGGACCCCAGGGAGGTCGACTACATCGAGGCCCACGGCACGGGCACCATCCTCGGCGACCCCATCGAGGCCACCGCGATCGGACAGGTGCTCGGCCGCGGCCGTGATGCCGACCGGCCGACCCTGCTGGGCTCGGCCAAGACGAATTTCGGTCACATGGAGTCGGCGGCCGGGGCGGCGGGCCTGGCCAAGATCATCCTCGGAATGGGTCACGACTCGCTCCCGCCCACCCTCAACTTCGCCGGGCCCAACCCGTACATCGACTTCGACGCCGCCCGGCTGAGCGTCGTCACGGAGAGTCGGCCGTGGCCCCGCTACAGCGGTCGGGCGTTGGCCGGTGTCTCCGGATTCGGGTTCGGCGGCACCAACGCCCACGTCGTGGTGGCCGAGTACCAGCCCGCGCCGATCGGTGCCGCGCGGACACCAGCCGCCGACGAACAGGCCGCCGACGAACAGGCTGCCGACGGTCAGGCCGACGGCAGCCGGGACGACGTGGCGC
>NZ_JAALDW010000470.1:0-1911 GCF_014145055.1 Dietzia sp. DQ11-38-2 | reverse complement strand
CACGCCGCCGGCGATGTCCCCGCGCGGCAGCACGACCGCGCTGATGAAGGAGGTGGCCGCCGCCGAGGTGGCCGCGCCGGCCAGGACGAGTTTGAGCGGGGTGGCCCCGCCGCGCCCGAGGGAGCCGACCGTGTAGACGAACACCGCCGCGATCCCGGCGCCGATGATCGCGGCCCAGATGTACCCGGTATAGGTCCACAGCCCGAAGTACGCGATCCCCACCACGACGGCCAGCGAGGCACCCATGGTCACGCCCAGGATGCTCGGATCCGCGAGCGGGTTGCGGGTCACGCCCTGCATCACCGCGCCGGCCAGGCCCAGCGCCGCGCCGACGAGCATCGCCATGATGGTGCGGGAGATGCGCTTGACCACCGACGCCTCGCCGAGGCCGTCGGTGGAGCCGCCCAGCGCGGCGAGGATCTCGTCGAGGGAGACCGTGCGGGAGCCGATGGACACCGAGGCGATGACGACGACGACGAGGACGGCGATCGTCACCAGGAGCCACGCCACGCGTACCCGCGCCGGGCGCCGCAGCGTCCTGACAGCGGACGTGGCGGCACCCGGCGCGGACGGGGCGGTGGTGTGGGGACTCACTCGCGGGTGCCGACGGCCTCCGCCAGCTGCGCCACGTAGTCGTCGAGCACCCACGAGATGGCCAGCGGGGTGGGGTTGGCGGCGGTGCCCATCGGGCCGCTGCCGTCGAGGAACACGATGGCGTCGTTCTTGACCGCCGGCATCTGGGACAGCAGCGGGTCGGACTTCAGGGTGTCGACGAGGCTCTGGTCGCCGTAGGTGACGATCAGCTCGACGTCGTCGAACTGGTCCAGCTGCTCGGCGCTGATGCTGCCGGAGTACTTGCCGCTCGCCGAGGCCTCGGTCACGGCGGCCGGCGTGGCCAGACCCAGGTCCTCGAAGAACGCGGCCCGGGTGTCGGCGGCGGTGTAGAAGTTCACCGTGCTCAGGTCGGACGGGTCGAGGTGGGTGAGGAACATGGTCCGCGTGCCCTCGAGTTCCGGGTGCGCGGCTGCGGCCTCGGCGATCTCGGCGTCGAGCTCGTCGACCAGCGCGTCGCCCTCGGCCGCCATGCCCATCCCCATGGAGTTGAAGCGGATCGTGTCCCGCCACGAGGTGGCCCACGCCTCCTCGGGGTACGCCACGACGGGGGCGATCTCGCTCAGGGTGTCGTAGTCCTCCTGCGTCAGACCGGAGTAGGCGGCCAGGATGACGTCCGGGTCGGTGTCGGCGACGGCCTCGAAGTCGATCCCGTCGGTCTCGTCGAACAGCACGGGGGGCTCGGCGTCGAGTTCCTCGAGTCGCTCCTCCACCCACGGGAGCATGCCGTTGCCGTCGTCGTCACCGAAGGTCGCCGCGGCCATGCCCACCGGGACGACACCCAGGGCGAGCGGCACCTCGTGGTTGGCCCACGCGACGGTGGCCACCCGCTCGGGCGCCTGGTCGATGGTGGTGGTGCCGAGCGCGTGCTCGATCACTACGGGAAACGACCCGGACCCGCCGGCGGCGGTCGCGCCCGTGGACTCGTCGGAGTCGGCGGGAGAGCCACACGCGGACAGCACGAGGGCGGCCGTGGTGGCGATCAGGAAGGGGACAACACCGCGAGAACGCATCAGGGCGGCTCTCTCATTCTGGAGACGATGAACAGGGCAGGACCCACCCGGGCGCCGCGCCGACGTATCCGGCGCGGGCTGACCATTAGGTGAGGCTGGCCTAAGACCTTACGACCGCACCACCGTACGGCGCAATCGCTCGATCAGGACGCCTGGTGTAGCGAATCGGACAGGCTCGCGCTGGTGGCCGGGCCGGGGCCGGGGAAGGTGGCGTGGCCGGGGCCGGAAACGGTGGCCGGGCGGAACTGCCCCGGGGTGAGGCCGGTGGTCCGCCGGAAGGCCGCCC
>NZ_JAALDW010000004.1:0-4545 GCF_014145055.1 Dietzia sp. DQ11-38-2 | reverse complement strand
TCCGCCGCTCGGCCGGCTGGTCCCGCGGCTGCGCGAACACGGGGCCAGGCCGGGCGTGGACGGCGAGGTGGTCAGCTGCGGGCCGCCCCGCCGGTCCGCGGCCGGATGTCGTCCGGGTCGGACACCGCGCTAGTCGGTCACCGCCTGACCCGGGGTCGTCCGGAACTCGTGACCGGCCCCCTTCTCGAACAGGTCGAAGGCCTCGTCCATCACCGTGTCCCGTTCGTCTTCCCCACCGCCCGGCTCGCCCCCGGGCGGCTGGTGCCGGAGGACCGACGCGCCCGCCGCGAGGCCCAGGTCGACGATCACGCGGACGCGGAAAGGACTCAGATGCGGGGCCCGGCGCTGCACGGCCGCGTACAACGGATCGAGCACGTTGGCGGCGCAGCTCCGCTCCCCGGTGCGCAGCAGCAGCATGACCTGCTCTCCGACCACGAGAAGGTTCTCCGCCGCGACGATGTCGTCCTGCGATCGTCCGTGGGACTCCCGGAATATCGACCGCAGGACATCGAGCGGCGACATCCCCGCCGGCGCCCCGTCCACCCGACGGACCCACTCGGCGACCTGCTCGCGCAGGAAGTGCAGGAACGCGTCCTCGCGGTGGGCGAAGTAGTTGTGGAACGTGCGGGTGGAGACCCCGGCGCGCTCGGCGATCGCGGACACCGTCGCCCCGTCCAGCCCCTCGGCGACCAGGAGTTCGACCGCGGCCACCGAGAGGCGGGTGAGGGTGTCGGCCTTCTTCCGCGCGCGCAGGTCAGCCATCGGACCGCGTCCCGGCATCACCGCCGGCTGCGTCACCGGGCAGCTCGTGCCTGCCCGGCCCCGGACTCTGATCGACAACGGTCTCGGCGGAGTGCCGTCCGGCGGCCACCGCAGCCTCGGTGCCGGCACGGTCGCCGTCTCCGCTCCCCGGCTCCCCGGCGGTCTCACGGGCGGAGCCCTGTTCGGCCTCGAGCGCCAATCCCTCCACGTCGACCGCGGGCAGGATCCTGTCCAGCCACCGCGGCAGGCCCCAGGCCCGTTCGCCGAGGAGGAACATCACCGCCGGGATGATCGTCATGCGCACCACGAAGGCGTCGAACAGGACGGCGATCGCCAGCGCGAAGCCCATCACCTTGATGAACTGCTCGTCGATCGTCATGAAGGCGGCGAAGACGCTGATCATGATCAGCGCGGCGGCGGTGACGACGCGGGCCCCGTGCTTGAAGCCGTTGGACACCGCGTTGTGCGCGGTCTTACCGTGCACCCACCCCTCGCGCATGCGGGTGACGAGGAAGACCTGGTAGTCCATCGCCAGGCCGAACACGATGCCGATGAGCATGATCGGCAGGAAGCTGATGACCGGCTGCGGGTCGGAGATGATCCCCAGCCAGCCCTCCTGCCAGATGGCCACGGTGATGCCGAAGGTCGCCGCGACCGACAGGCTGAAGCCCAGCGCCGCGATCAGCGGCACCCAGATCGACCGGAACACCAGCATGAGCAGGATGAACGCGAGGGCCAGCACGATGGCGATGTACGGGATGAGGACCTCGGTGAGTCGTTCGGAGATGTCCTCGTAGATCGGGCTGACGCCGGTGACGGAGTAGGTCCCCCCGGTCTGCTGCTCGAAGTCTGCGGCTCCGGCCCGGATCTCGGCGAGGACGTCCGCGGCCCGCTCGTCGGTGGCGCCGTACTCCGGTGTGATGAGGACCTGGGCTGCGTCACCCGCCTCGTTGGTCTCGATGATCTGGGCGTTCTGCACACCGTCGAGTGCCTGGATGTCCGCCGCCGCGGTGGCCCACGCCGACGGACGCTCCTCCTCGGGCACCTGGAGGGTGTCCACGAGGGCGATCATGGGCGCGTTACGACCGGGGCCGAACGCCTCGTCCGTCATGTCGTACGCCGTGCGGTTCGGGGTACCAGGGGCCATCGTGCCGTCCGACGGCATGGCCAGCCGCAGTTGCGTGGCGGGCAGCGCCAGCAGGATGAGCAGCAGGATCCCGGCGGTGGCGAAGAGGACGGGACGGGCGCGGATACGGCGGACCCAGGTCAGTCCCATCGTCGGGTTCTCGTCCTCCGGGTCGGGCGCCCTGACGCCCTTGACCCGGGCCGCGAAGAGCCGGATCCCGACGGCGCCGAGAATGGCGGGCAGCAGTGTGATGGCGACCAGGACGGCGATGGCGACTGTCGCGGCTGCGGACAGCGCCATCGCGGTGAGGAACGGGATGTTGATGATGGACAGGGCCGAGAGGGCGACCAGGACGGTGAGCCCGGCGAAGACCACCGCGGAGCCTGCCTTACCTACCGCCAACCCGGCCAGGTGCGCGCGCGTGGGCGCGTCGATGCTCCTGAGCTTCGCGGCGAGTTCCGCGGGCTCGAGATCGTTGCCGCCGATGTGTTTGACCAGCTCGGTGCGGAAGCGGGAGACGATGAACAGCGCGTAGTCGATGCCCACCGCGAGGCCGATCATGGACGCCAGCGTCGGCGTCATGGTGTTGATCGTGTCCGTGAAGGCCGTGGCGGCGAAGATGCCCGCGATGCCGATCCCCACGCCGATGACCCCGGTGAGCAGCGGCATCCCCGCGGCGATCACCGAACCGAAGGTGATGAGCAGGATCACCGCGGCCACGGCGATGCCGATGAGCTCGCCGATGGCGCTGATCTCCGAGAGTTGGAAAGCGTTGCCGGAGTAGGCGATGGTCAGGTCACCCTCGTGCGCCGCGACCACGTCGGCGAAGGCCTCGCGGTCCTCGGCGGTGATGTCCATGGTCGTGTCCGCGTCGAACTGGATCTGGACGGTGCCGGTGGTCTGGTCGGCGCTCAGCGGACTCACCGCCGCGATGTCGGCGTCGATCTGTTCCTGCGGGACCCCCTGGGCGGCCTGGGCCTCGGTGAGCTGCTGCGCCACCCCCTCGGCGGCGATCACCGGGTTGACGATGGCATCGGTGTCGGCGAGGAAGCCCAGCTCCCGCACCTGCCCGAGGAAGTCGTCGACGTCGTCCGTGACCGCCGGATCGACGAGGGTGCTGCCCTCCGGTGCGCGGATGACGATGGTCCCCGTCGGCGCGTCGAGCTGGTCACCCGCCCCGGCGAACCTCTGTTGCATCTCGTCCTGGGTCTCGATCGACTCGAGGCCCGGGATCGAGAAGGTGGTGCTGGTCTGCTGGGACATCGTGGCCGCGGCGGTGCCGACGCCGAGTATCACCAGCACCCAGGCGGCGATGAACCGCCATCTGAAGAGGTAGGCGGTCCGCCCGATGCGGTAGAGGAATGACGCCATGCGCTGGCTCCTGGTGCGTAGGTGCTGGTAGCGATCCTTCGCAGTTTTGCATGAGCGCTGCACGATTGCACAGCCCGTGCAAGAAGGTGTGGCGCAGGACACCCCAGCAAGGCTGTCGCGCCGCCTTGCCGATACCCCCCAGGGTATGTATGGTCGGGGTACACCCACCCGAACCCCGATCGACAAGGAGATCTCGATGCTTCTCGAGCGCATCTACGACGAGGACCTCGCCCAGGCCGGGTACTTCATCGGCTGCCAGGCCAGGAACGAGGCGATGGTGGTGGACGCCCGTCGTGACATCCGCGAGTACCTCGACCTGGCCGACCGTCACGGCATGACCATCACCGCGGTGACCGAGACCCACATCCACGCCGACTACCTCTCCGGCACCCGCGAGCTCGCCGAGGCGACCGGCGCGACCGTCTACGTCTCGGGAGAGGGCGGCGACGACTGGCAGTACGGTTTCGAGGCCGAGCGGCTGCACCACGGGGACCGGCTCACGCTGGGCAACATCACGGTCGAGGCCGTGCACACCCCGGGCCACACCCCGGAGCACCTGTCCTTCCTCGTCACCGACGGCGCCTTCGCTGATACCCCCGGCTACATGCTGACCGGCGACTTCGTCTTCGCCGGCGATCTCGGTCGACCGGATCTGCTCGACGAGGCCGCGGGCGGGATCGACACGCGCTTCGCCGGCGCCTCGCAGATCTTCCGCAGCCTGAAGGAGTCGTTCGTCTCCCTGCCCGACCACGTCCAGGTCTTCCCGGGCCACGGCTCCGGCAGCGCCTGCGGCAAGGCCCTCGGTGCACTTCCGTCGACCAGCGTCGGTTACGAGCGTCGCTACGCCTGGTGGGCGGGGTACGTCAGCGACGACGACGAGGAGGGCTTCGTCTCCGAGCTGCTCGACGGCCAGCCGGACGCGCACGCGTACTTCGGTCGGATGAAGCGGCAGAACAAAGAGGGCCCGGCGGTGCTCGGGCCATTGGCCCCCCTGCGCGAGTACGGCATCTCCGAGCTGGCCGACGCGCTGGAGGCGAACGACGTCGTCGTCGTCGACACCCGCGGCCAGGACGAGGTCCACGCCGGCACCGTCCCCGGGGCGCTCAACGTCCCCGGCGTCGACAAGGCCGCCTCCTTCGGCGCCTGGGTCTACGACCCCGAGAAGGAGGACACGCCGATCGTCGTCCTCGCCGAGGGACCCGAGACGGCCGAGACGATGCGGGATCACCTGCTGCGCGTCGGCATCGACACGGTCACCGGTTACACGACCACCTTCGAGGGGCTGC
>NZ_JAALDW010000049.1:0-2038 GCF_014145055.1 Dietzia sp. DQ11-38-2 | reverse complement strand
CTCGACGCGACCCGGGGTGGCGACGCCGGTCTCGAGGAACTCCATCACCACGGCGTCGACAGCCGCGTTACCGGTGCGGAAGGTGCCGTGATCACCGCCGCCGACGACGACCAGCGTCCCACCGAGCGTCTCGACGACCCGGTGTGCGCCGGCGATCGGGGTGACGGCGTCCTTCTCCGAGTGCAGGACGAGCGGCTTCTGGTCGAGGGCGTCACCGTTCGGCTGGATGGTGCGCGCGACCGGTGCCCAACCGACGCAGTCGTCGCCGGCGGCCTCGGCGGCCGCACGGGTGGTGAGCCTGTTGCCACCCGTGTACCTGTCGGCCTTGGCCGCCATGACTCCCAGCTCGCTGGACGGCGAGGCGGTCTCGTTGCACGTGATGATCGCGTTCATCTCGATGTCGGTGCGGAAGACCGGCGAGCGGCTCTCCTGCGCGGCGACGATCCGGGCGGCCGTCGCCGGGTCGACCCGGGCGATGGTGCCGCCGTCGTTGTAGTACTTGAGCATGTGCGCGAGCATCGGCCACGCCTGCTCGGAGTAGGTCGCCCCCACCGTGGCGTCGTACAACCCGGTCGTGGCGTTGTTGGTCAGGCCCTGCAGCGCGAGGGCGCGACCGAGCCCCTCGGCGCGGGCCAGGGCGGGCGCGGTTCCGTTGAGGGTGTCCAGCGCGGGCCGCTCGAGCGCGGTGCCCCGCAGCTCGACGGGCAGGTCGCGGGTCTCGGCCGGCGGCGGGGTGAGGTTGGCGGGCCCCCCGACCTCCTGGTCGGTGACCCACTTCCAGGAGTAGAAGACCTTGCGGGGGGTGTCGCCGAGACCGTAGTAGTCGTCGCGCTCGGCGATCCAGGCGAAGATGTCGTTCAGGCGCCGCTCCTGGGCGAGCGCGCCCTGCTCGGCCTGCTGGGACCACCGCCAGTCGGGGTGCGTGTTGGAATCCAGCACCATGCGACCGGTGTTCTCGGGGAACAGGGTCGCGAAGTCGGTGCCGATCGCGGTGCCGTAGGACACGCCCACGTAGTCAATCTCCGCGAGCCCGAGCGATTCGCGGACGGCGTTCATGTCGCGGGCCGCGTTCTCGGTGGTGAACGAGGCCATGTAGGCCGGATCGGTGCCGAAGCAGGCGTCATGCAGCGCGTTGGCGGAGGTGGGGCCGACGAAGGCGACGTCACAGGTCATCGGGTTGGAACCGTAGAGGCCCCGCGGCTGGACGGCCACGAGATCATGGTTCTCGTACAGGCCGGCCGGCGCGGTGCCGTCCAGGGGCGGACTCCAGAAGTTGAGCGCGTAGTTGCCGGGCCCCCCGGGGTTGCCGAACACGGCCGACCTGGCCTGCCCGGACGAGGCCTTGATCCGGGTCAGCGCGACCTCGGTCCTGGCGCCGTCGGGCTGGCTGTAGTCGACGGGGACCTCGACCGTCCCGCACTCGAGACCCGCCGGCATGTACTCGGCCTCGATCCCGAGCATCTCGGTACAGTCCTGCCACTTGACCGGGGCGGCGGCGGCCACTCCGGTACCAAGAAGTGCGATCGCCCCGACGACCGCGGTGGTGCCAACGAAAGTGCTAGACGGCTGCACCGATCCCCGATTCCATGTTGTGTAGATGACTGCCATACGAATCGGACGCCGCGACCACTCAAGTTCACGAGCGTCACAAGCGTCCGAACCGGTCCAAATGTAGCCTGTGGTCGACCACGCGAAGCGCCAACCCGCACCGACTCAGGGAACCGTCATCCGATCGTTACAGCCGGTGGGTCCTGCGGGACGAAACCGCTGGCAGAAGTGGATATATCACCGTCTGTTCCGGTGTCCGCGCCCGAGGACCGCGAGTGTCGTCGACACCATCGAGAGCGCGGCCGACAGCGTCGCCGCCAGCAGCAGCCAGGGCTCGGTGTAGGTCCGCATGATCACTCCCTCGACCGGGGGGTCCACCACGGGCGGCCGCACGGCCACGAGGTCGCGCGACAGCCACCACAACACCACCGCCAGAGCCGCCGCGAGGACGGCGAGCGCGGCGTGGCGCCGGGCGGTCACGTCGGATCCG
>NZ_JAALDW010000469.1:0-2365 GCF_014145055.1 Dietzia sp. DQ11-38-2 | reverse complement strand
CTGGCCCACCACGGCGGCGGAGTCGGTGCTGCGCGGTGCGCGGGCGTCAGCCGGGGTGGAGGGTGCCTCGGTGCGACTGGACGCCGACGGTGACCACGACGAGGTGCTCTCCGGCGCTCTGCGGGTGGCCGGCGAGCTGACGGGCGAATCGCTCGACCGGGCCGTGTCGGTGTGGACCCGGTCGCCGCTGCAGGAGCTGGCGCACCTGCATCTGCTGGCCGCGTCCGGCCCCGGGGTGGATATGGCGTCCCTCGGACGTCCCCGAGCCGATCGGGGAGTGGCCGAGCGGTTGCAGGGTCTGGCGGAGTTGGTGACGGGCGGGACGTCGGTGCCCGCCCCGGTCCTGGCGTCAGTGGTCCTGGGCGAACTGTCCGGCATGCGGCCGTTCGGGTCCGCTGACGGTGTGGTGGCGCGGGCGGCGTTCCGGTTGGTGACCGTGTCCACCGGCCTAGACCCACATTGTCTCGGCGTGCCCGAGGTGACGTTCTACCGGGATCCCGCCGGGCATCGATCGGCCCTGGAGGGCTTCGTCTCCGGTACCGGCGAGGGCGTCGGATCATGGATTCTCCACTGCTGTAGAGCGCTCGAGGCCGGTGCTCGCGAGGCCACCTCGATCGCCGAGGCCGCCGGGACCTGACCGTTCCTCTCGAGGGATGGCCTGTCCCTCACCGCGTGCGGCCCCACGGCGCGCGAATGGCGGGCCGGCACTCGTGCCGACCCGCCCACTCGCTGCGGTTCCATCGAGAGATCCGGGTACCAGGCGTCCTGTGGTCCGCCGTGTCGCCGGTCCGGGACAACCGTCGGTGACGGCTGGCGCGGACCCACGGCTGGGTTGCCTCTCGGGCGTCATCCGTCGCGTGGGTTCCGGAGTATCGATGACGGTGCCTCGGACGGGGAACCGTGACTTCTCCTCCGTCGCGGTCCTGGCGTCCTGCGTCACCGTGCTTTGAGCATGCCGCGCGGATCAGGGTCCCGGCGATGGTGGGATCCCACAAGGAACCCGGGGAGTTACCGGTGATTCCCGCCATCGCCTCCCGTGCGTTGGCCGGCGGACGATGAGGTGTTGTGCCCCGAACCCCGGTGGGATCTTCCGGGTGGGTGCGATCCGGGCGGGCCTCTCCGCTCGCGGGACCGGGGTCAGGCGCCCCGCCGCGCGGAACGCGCGAAGGACACCGTTGCGGCGCCCACCGCGAGTGCGATCGCCCCGACGCCGATGATCGGCCCGGACGCGCGTTCCAGCGTCGGCAGCAATGGGGTGGGGCTGGAGAAGGTGAGGATGGGCCACCCGCGCTCGAGGGCCTCACGGCGCAGGGTCCGGTCCGGGTTGATGACCGTGGGGTGTCCCACCTCCTCGAGCATCGGGAGGTCGGTGGAGGAGTCGGAGTAGGCGTACGAGGCCTCCAGGTCGTACCCGTAGCGCTGGGCGAAACCCCGGATGGCCTCGGCCTTGCCCGGACCCTGGCAGTAGAACTCGATGGATCCGCCGTATCGCCCGTCCGCATCGCGGCTCATGCGCGTCCCGGCGTAGTGGTCCACGCCGAGCATCCGTGCGATCGGTGCCACCAGCTCCTCCCCGGAGGCGGACACGATCACGAGGTCGTGGCCGAGCGCTCGGTGCTCGGCGAGGAGTTCCTGTGCCTCCGAGTAGACGGTGGGCGTGACTTTCTCCGTGAGGGCCTCGGTGACGATCCGCTCGACCTTCTCGGGCTCCCAACCCTTGGTGGCCGTCGCCATGGCCTGGCGGACCTTCTGCATCTGTTCGTCGTCGGCATCGGAGAGGCTGAAGGCGAGCTGCGTGTACGCCAGATCGATCACCGATCGGCGCGACAGCAGGCCTTCGTCGAGAAACGATTTGTTGAACGCGAACACCGACGAGGTGGCGATGATCGTCTTATCGAGGTCGAAGAACGCGGCGATCCGGCGAGGTCGGTGCGACGACCGAGGGCCCTTGAGGCGTGGGGCGGACACGACTCCACGATACGGTTCTTGTGCTCGAGGCGTGGATAAGTGATACTGATCACGCTCGAAAGAGCATCCCCCTACAGGTGCTCGATTCGTCCCCCCTACGAATCGGGACTCCGAGAAACCGCGGCGCCCCCCTGCCGCGGTTTCTCTCTGTTTCGGGGCGGTCGTTCCACCTCCGCCGGTTTTCCACATCCACGGTCTCTCCACAGCCCGCCCCCGGATGACGCTCCGGGCCGGGGGTGCCGACGGTCGTGTGCGCGACGCTGTGGCCGTGACCCAGAGCCCCCGCCCACCGCGCGACGCCGTCCCCGACCACCCGGCGGGCAGGACCGTCGCCGTTGATGTGGCCGACCCGGATCTGGACGCCGACGTCCGGGCGGTGCTCGCCGCCCTGGCCCTC
>NZ_JAALDW010000468.1:0-1164 GCF_014145055.1 Dietzia sp. DQ11-38-2 | reverse complement strand
GCGGGACGTCGTCCCGCGGGCCCGAGGCGTCCCGGTGTCGAGGTCTCGGTGGGGTCAGACCCGGGCCCCCGGAGCCGAGGCGCTCTTGACCCGCTCGCCGAACAGCGGACCGTACAGGGCGCCGGCGATGAGCGCGCCGAGGATCGGGGCCACCCAGAAGAGCCACAGCTGTCCGACGGCCCCGTCGCCGTTGAAGAACGCCACGGCGGTGGAGCGGGCCGGGTTGACCGAGGTGTTGGTGATCGGGATCGAGACGAGGTGGATGAGCGTCAGCGTCAGACCGATCGCCAGCGGCGCGAATCCGGCAGGTGCACGGCGATCCGTGGCGCCGAGGATCACCCAGATGAAGATCGCGGTCAGCACGACCTCGATGATGAGGGCCGACAGCAGACCGTATCCGTCCGGGGAGTTCTCCCCGTAGCCGTTCGCGGCCATGTGCCCCGTCGCCTCGAAGCCCGCCTTGCCCGAGGCCACGACCAGGATCAGTGCGCCCGCGACGAGGCCCCCGAGGACCTGGCTGACGATATAGACGGGCGCCTTGGACCAGGGCAGGCGCCCCGCGATCGCCGCGCCGATGGTGACGGCGGGGTTGAAGTGGCCTCCCGAGAGGTGGCCGAGCGCGTACACGCCGGTCAGGACGGTCAGGCCGAAGGCCAGGGAGACTCCGAGATAACCGACGCCCACGGGAACATCCCCGGTGTCGGCGGTGGCCACCTGGACGGCCGCGAACACCGCGGTGCCGCACCCTCCCAGCACCAGCCAGAAGGTGCCTATCATCTCGGCCGCGATCACGGCCGTCCCGGACGGCGTGGCGGTGGAAGTGTCGGTTGGCGTACTCGGGGACGTGTCGGACATGAGCTGACCTCCGGTGGTGAACTCCCGGGGACGGGAGGCGGGAACGCGATGTTGACGATCCTCGCAGGGAGAAAGCTAGCGCGGCGGCGAGGATCCCGCGCCGATTTCGCGACCCGTCGCATCGCCCAGGCGATGTGACGCCGCGGTCAGGGTGCCAGGAGAGACGGCAGCGCCTGCGCGGCGGTGGCGCGTAGGTGCACGCTCGCCTCGTGCGGGAAACCCGGAGGACCGGGGTTCACCTCGACCAGCGGCACGCCGCGGTCCGCGGCGAGGCCGGGGAGCGACGCGGCGGGGTGGACGAGGCCGGAG
>NZ_JAALDW010000467.1:184-2253 GCF_014145055.1 Dietzia sp. DQ11-38-2 | reverse complement strand
GAGAACCACGAGGTGGCGGCCCGCGGCCGACGTGTCGGACACCGAGGCCACCACGTCGGCCGCGATGTGCCGCAGCGGCGTGCGCCCACGCGCGTCCGTTACCTGCTCACGGCTGAGGACGCGCGCGGGCAACTCCTGATCCGGCGATATCCCGGCCGCACCGCTACGCCTCCACGCCCGCAGCACCCGCGTGTCGAGATCCGAGGTCGCGCCACCGGCGAGCGCGATCCCGTGGGCCCGGATCGAGCGCTCGGCGAAGGCCCGGGGGTCGGAGAACCTGAGGGCCGGGTGCAACGACATTGCCACCCCCTGGGGACAAAAGTGTGATCTACGTCATCGCCGAAGCTACACGACACGAAGGAGCGGACATGACCCAGACGACAGCCGTCCCCACCGAGCGAGGTGGGCCGGACGAGACGATCACCTTCTGGCTCGCGGAGTTCGACGACGCCCTCCGGGCGGGGGACTCCGACCGGGCCGCGCAGCTGTTCGAGCCCGACGGGTACTGGCGTGACTTCGTGGCCTTCACGTGGAACCTCAAGACACTCGAGGGACGCGAGCAGATCCGCCGGATGCTCGACTCCCAGCTCGTCGCGGTCTCGCCCTCCGACTGGTCGCTCGACGAACCCGCGAGCGCGTCGGACGGTGTGGTCGAGGCGTGGGTGAGCTTCGAGACCGTGGCCGGCCGCGGATGGGCCCACCTCCGACTGCGTGACGGCAGGGCCTGGACCCTCCTGACCACGATGCAGGAGCTCAGAGGCCACGAGGAGAAGAGGCGTCGGACCCGGGAGCAGGGCGTCGAACACGTCATCCGGAGGGGGCGCAAGACCTGGCTCGAGCGGAAGCGGGAACGTCAGGAGACGCTCGGCTACACCGAGCAGCCGTACACGGTGATCATCGGTGGCGGGCAGGGCGGGATCGGACTCGCGGCCCGACTCAAGCGCCTGGGCGTGCCGACCCTGGTGATCGAGAAGAACGAGCGGGCCGGCGACTCGTGGCGCAAGCGCTACAAGTCGCTCCACCTCCACGATCCGGTCTGGTACGACCATCTCCCGTACATCCCCTTCCCCGACGACTGGCCCGTGTTCCCCTCGAAGGACAAGGTCGGGGACTGGCTGGAGCACTACACCGCGATCATGGAGCTCGACTACTGGTCCGGCACGCAGTGTCTCAACGCGGACTTCGACGACCAGTCCGGCACCTGGCGTGTCGAGGTGGACCGGCGCGGTGAGAGGGTCGAACTCCGACCCACCCAGCTGGTGTTCGCCCTCGGGGTCTCCGGTTACCCCAACATCCCTCACGTCGAGGGCGCCGAGTCGTTCGCGGGGGAGCAGTGGCACTCCTCCGAGTTCACGGGTGAGGGGGACGTGGAGGGTAAGCGGGCCGTGGTGATCGGCTCGAACAACTCCGCGCACGACATCTGTGCCGCGCTGTGGGACCACGGCGCCCAGGTCACCATGGTTCAGCGCTCGTCCACCCACATCGCGAGAAGTGACTCGCTCATGTCACTCGCGCTCGGACCCCTGTACTCCGAGGAGGCCCTCGAGGCCGGCGTGACGACCGAGAAGGCCGACATGCTCTTCGCCTCCTGGCCCTACCGGCTGCTCCCCGGGGTGCAGATCCCCGTCTACGAGCAGATGGCGGAGAAGGACGCCGAGTTCTACGGCAGGCTCCGGGACGCCGGATTCGAGCTGGACTTCGGAGAGGACGGCTCCGGCCTGTTTCTCAAGTACCTCCGTCGCGGCTCGGGATACTACATCGACGTCGGTGCCAGTCAGCTGGTGATCGACGGCGAGGTCGCGTTGGCGCGCGGTCAGGTGACGCGGATCCACCCCGACGGGGTGGAGCTGGACGACGGGACGATCCTGCCCGCCGACCTCATCGTCTACGCCACCGGCTACGGCTCGATGAACCAGTGGCTGACCGATCTGGTGTCCCAGGACGTCGCCGACCGGGTGGGCAAGGTCTGGGGATACGGCTCCGACACCACCCGGGATCCCGGGCCCTGGGAAGGGGAGCTGCGCAACATGTGGAAGCCGACGAACGTCGACCAGCTCTGGATCCACGGC
>NZ_JAALDW010000467.1:0-154 GCF_014145055.1 Dietzia sp. DQ11-38-2 | reverse complement strand
TCCGCCACTACTCCAAGTACCTGGCCCTGCAGATCAAGGCGAGGATGGAGGGCGTGCCCACCCCAGTGTACGAGGTCCAGCAGACGCACCACACCTGTTGATGGCGGAGCCGGAAGAGCACTGCGGCCCGTGATCGAGGTCTCGATCACGGGCC
>NZ_JAALDW010000466.1:2465-3398 GCF_014145055.1 Dietzia sp. DQ11-38-2 | reverse complement strand
CCCGTCGCCGCCGCGACGGGGCCCTCCGGCCTCCCAGACCAGGATCCCGACCTGGCGCTGCGACGAACCGCGCTCACGCTCCCCCCGGACGTCCTGCCCCTCGGCGTCGCGGTGGAGACCCTCACCGTGAGGGGCGGGACGATCACCGCCGCGGGCACCGGCGCCCCGGGCGCAACGGCACTCGGGGGCCTGGCCCGACCGGACCACTAGACTCGCCGACATGAGTCGCGACGACGTACTGGTCAGCACACGCTGGGCCGAATCGCGCCTCGACGACGACTCGGTGGTCTTCCTCGAGGTCGACGAGGACGTGGCGGCGTACCACACGGACGGTCACATCCCCGGTGCCGTCGCACTGAACTGGCGGACGGAGCTGCAGGAGGAGTACGCGCGAGATCTCGTCGGCCGCGAGCGGTTCGCCGAGCTCCTGTCCGCACGCGGCATCACCCGCGACCACACCGTGGTGGTCTACGGCGGTAATCACAACTGGTTCGCGGCCTACGCGTACTGGTACCTGCGGCTGTACGGCCACGCCGACGTGCGACTGCTCGACGGGGGCAGAATGCGCTGGGAGCGCGACGGGTTGCCGCTCACGACCGATCTGCCCCGACGACCCGTGACCGACTACGTCGCCGACCCGCAGGACCTGTCGATCCGCGCGTTCCGCGACGACGTCCTGGCGGGCCTGGGCACCGACGCACTCGTGGACGTGCGCTCCGTCGACGAGTACACCGGCCGCCTCGCGGCGCCGGCCGGGTTGCCACAGGAGGGCGGTCGTCAGCGCGGCCACATCCCGGGCGCCGTGAGCATTCCCTGGAACCGCGCGGTGACCCGCGACGGCACCTTCCGGACGGACGCCGACCTCAGGGAGATCTACGCGGATCTCCTCGACCAGCCCGGCCGTCGCGTGGTGACCTACTGCCGGATCGGGGA
>NZ_JAALDW010000466.1:0-2448 GCF_014145055.1 Dietzia sp. DQ11-38-2 | reverse complement strand
GCGCTCCAGCCACACGTGGTTCGTCCTCCACGAGCTCCTCGACCAGCCCTCAGTGGTCAACTACGACGGCAGCTGGGTCGAGTACGGCTCGCTCATCGGTGTCCCCGTCGAGAGGTGAGGATTCTCCCCGCCCCGCCCGGGCGATCGAGTCGCTAATCTCTGGGCATGTCACTTCTCTCCAGAGCGCTCGGCATGGCCGCACGTGCCTCCGTCGTGGCGCTCGGCGCCTCCGTGGCCTCCGCCGTCCTCGTCGGCATCGACCAGCGTCGCGGTGCGGTCCCGCAGGTACCCGACCACCCCGGCCCGTACTCGCCCGCCGAGCGCGAGGCGGCGGTGCGGATGTACCTCACGGCGCTCACGCTCCCCGCGGCGGCGTTCCGGGTGCCCTTCGCCCCCGACTGCGTCCGTCGCGAGAACGGGTTCAAGACGGGGTTCGGCGCCGACCACCTCAGGTGGGACCTGCATCTGCACCTGCAGTACTCGACGATCCGGGAGGTGCGCGACATCGTCATCACCGTCGACCCCCCGGGGCGCGAGGGCGTCGTACACGCGGACTTCACCCTCGTGACCGTCGTGGGACTCCGGGCGCGGGTCAGCGAGGACTTCGTGGTCCCCTCGGACGACTGCCTCATCCACTCGATCGACGCCCGCATCTCACTCGGCTGACGGCCCCGGGGTTAGAATTACGCCATGGTGCTCTTCTTCGAGATCCTCCTCGTCCTCTGCACGCTGGCCATCCTGTGGGCCACCTGCTACATCGTGTACCGCACGGTGACCGACGAGTCGTGACGGACAGCGACCCCACCGGCGCGGTCGACCCCACGCCGTCCACCCCCGAGGGGGGAGACGGCGGTTCGGTCGTGCGCGGATCCGCGAACGCGGCGGTCGATGCCGCGGCGCGGCGTTCAGAGCAGACCGCCGGCCGGAACATCCCGGCCTTCTCCGAGCTCCCGATCCCCGAGGACACGGCCAACCTCCGATTCGGACCGGACCTGCACCCTGGCCTCCTCGCGCTGCTCCCCCTGGTGGGGGTCTGGGAAGGCGAGGGCGAGGCGGACACCGCCGACCGGGGGGAGCACCGCTTCGGCCAGCAGATCGTCGTGGCGCACGACGGGGAGAACTACCTGAGCTGGAGCTCCCGGGCCTGGACTTACGACTCGGGCGGAGCGGTGGACGACCCCGCCTACCGGGAGTCGGGATTCTGGCGGATCTCCGCCGACGACCGGCTCGAGTTCCTCGTGGCACACGCCTCCGGAGTGATCGAGATGTACTACGGCACGCCGATCAACCAGGCCGCGTGGGAGATGGCGACCGACGTGGTGTTGGCCTCCCCCACCGGCCCGGAGCGAGGCGGCGCAAAACGCCTCTACGGGATCGTGGAGGGCGGCGACCTGGGGTGGGTGGAAGAGCGCGTCCACCCGGAGCGGGGCCTGGTCCCGCACATGTCTGCGCGGCTGAGGCGGGTCGCCGGCTGACCGCTCCCTAGAGTTCGATCTCCTTCGTCGCCCTCACCCGGGTCGAGCGATCATGGGTGACCACGACGACCGCCCGGTCCGGCCCGAACAGACCGCCCGGACCGCACTCGCAGATCCGACGGAGGACCGAGCCCGAATCCCCAGCCTCGAGATGCTCGGTGGGCTCGTCGAGAATCACGACCGGCGCGGAGACCAGAAGGGCCCGCGCGAGCAGGATCCGTCGCCGCTGTCCGCCGGAGACGGCGTCACCCCCGCCCTCCAGCACCGTGTCCAGTCCGTCCGGCAGGCCGGCGACCCACCCGCCGAGACCGACCTCGTCCAAGACGCGCAGAAGCTCCTGATCGGTCGCATCACCCCGGGCCACGAGCAGATCGTCTCGTAGAGTGGTGGCGAACACTCTGGCGTCCTGGGCGAGGTAGATCACCTGCTCGCGACAGTGGGGTCGGTCGAGTCTCGCCAGGTCCCCTCCCGGCGCCCGCACGCGTCCGGTCAGAGGTGTGTCAAGCCCTGCCAGGACCCGCGCCAGCGTACTCTTGCCGGATCCCGACGGGCCCCGGATCACCACCCGGTCGCCGCGGCGCAGGACGAGCCCCAGAGGCGTCGAGTTCAGCGCTCGGTCGGCGTATCCCCAGCTCAGACCCGTCGCCAATAGGAGAATCTCGCCATCGTCCACGAGTGACGCGGCGGCGTCGTCCTCGACCTCCGCACCCGCACCGGTGGCCCTCGCGGTCCCGTTGCTCCCGCAGGCCTGTCGGATCATGTCCCGGACGCGTTCGGCGGCGGGGATCGCCCGCGACAGGTGCCCTGCCGCGGCGGGAAGAGCCGCGAGCGCCTCGAACGCCGCCAGCGGGAACAGGACGAGTATCCCGATCCAGGTCGGTCCGTGGCCCGCGTCGCCCCCATAGGCCAGGACCCCCACGAGGAGGGCCGCCAGGGCCGTGACGAGAGTGCCCGCGGGCACTGCGGCCACGGC
>NZ_JAALDW010000465.1:2701-3731 GCF_014145055.1 Dietzia sp. DQ11-38-2 | reverse complement strand
CGAGGACGTCGACCGGGCCGTCGCCGCCGCGCGCCGCGCGTTCGACGACGGCTCGTGGGCGACCATGAAGCCCAACCAGCGCGAGCAGATCCTGTGGCGCATCGGCGACCTGCTGGACGCCAGGGCCGAGCTGTTCGGGCAGATCGAAGCCCTGGACAACGGCAAGTCCGTCGCGATCGCCACCGCCGTGGACGTGGCCTGGGCGGCCGACGTGTTCCGCTACTACGCCGGCTGGTCCACCAAGATCGAGGGCTCCACGGTCAACGTGTCGATGCCGTTCGCCGGCGACAAGCAGTTCCACGCCTACACCCAGCGCGTGCCCGTGGGCGTGTGCGGGCAGATCATCCCCTGGAACTTCCCCCTGCTCATGGCGGCGTGGAAGCTCGCCCCCGCCCTGGCCACCGGCAACACCCTGGTCCTCAAGCCGGCCGAGCAGACTCCGCTGACCGCGCTGCTGCTGGGCGAGGTCATCGCCGAGGCCGGCGTGCCCGCCGGCGTGGTCAACATCGTCACCGGCTTCGGCGACGCCGGCGCCGCGATTTCCGCCCACGACGACGTGGACAAGGTGGCCTTCACCGGCTCCACCGAGGTGGGCAAGCTCATCGTCGACGCCGCCAAGGGCAACCTCAAGAAGGTCTCCCTCGAACTGGGCGGCAAGAGCGCCAACATCGTCTTCGCCGACTGCGACTTCGACGCCGCCGTCGCAGGCTCCGTGGCCGCGTGGATGTTCAACCACGGCCAGGCCTGCACCGCTGGCACCCGCCTGTATGTCGAGGACTCCATCTACGAGAAGTTCACGCAGGCCGTCGCCGAAGCCGCCGCCCAGGCCACCATCGGGCACGGTCTGGACCCCGCCACCGAGCTCGGCCCGCTGGTCGACCAGGACCAGTTCGACAAGGTCTCCTACTACCTGCGCGCCGGCATCGAGGACGGCGGGCGGGCCCTCACCGGCGGCGGCCGACACGGTGACACCGGCTACTTCGTCCAACCCACCGTGTTCGTGGACGTCGAGCCCGACCACCGGGTGGTG
>NZ_JAALDW010000465.1:0-2691 GCF_014145055.1 Dietzia sp. DQ11-38-2 | reverse complement strand
GGACGAGATCTTCGGCCCCGTCGTGTCGGCCCTGCGGTTCACCGACGTCGACGACGCGGTCCGCCAGGCCAACGACTCGATCTACGGGCTGGCCGCCGGAGTGTGGACGAAGGACATCTCCAAGGCCCACCAGGTCGCCAGCCGCCTCCACGCCGGCTCGGTGTGGGTCAACCAGTACAACGGCTTCGACACCGCCATGCCGTTCGGCGGCTTCAAGCAGTCCGGCTGGGGCCGCGAACTGGGCCAGGGCGCTCTCGACCTCTACACGCAGACCAGGTCGGTCAACATCCAGCTCTGATCCACCCGCGTGCCGTCCCGGCACACCCTCCCCCGTCACCTCTCCCAGAACCCGCTCCCCGCTCCCCGCTCCCCGAAAGGAACACCGCCGTGAAGACCAAGGCAGCAGTACTGTTTGATGTCCACAAGCCGTTCGAGATCATCGAGCTCGACCTCGACGACCCCGGCCCCGGCGAGGTCCTGATCAAGTACACGGCCGCGGGCCTGTGTCACTCCGACCTCCACCTGTCCGACGGCTCCCTCCCGCCGCGCTTCCCCATCGTCGGAGGGCACGAGGGAGCAGGCGTCATCGAGGCCGTGGGCGTGGGGGTGACGAAGGTCAAGCCCGGCGACCACGTGGTGTGCTCCTTCATCCCGAACTGCGGCACCTGCCGATACTGCTCGACCGGTCGCCAGAACCTCTGCGACATGGGCGCCACGATCCTCGACGGCCACATGCCCGACGGCACCTTCCGGTTCCGGGCGGACGGCAAGGAGTTCGGCGCCATGTGCATGCTCGGGACGTTCTCCGAGCGCTCGGTGATCTCACAACACTCGGTGGTCAAGGTCGACGACTGGCTACCGCTCGACAAGGCCGTCCTGGTGGGCTGCGGTGTGCCCTCCGGATGGGGCACCGCCACCTACGCCGGCAACGTGCGACAGGGTGACACCGTGGTGATCTACGGGATCGGCGGGCTCGGCATCAACGCCGTCCAGGGCGCCGTCCACTCGGGGGCCCGTCACGTGGTGGTGGTGGACCCCGTCCAGTTCAAGCGCGACGAGGCCCTGAAGTTCGGCGCCACCCATGCGTTCGCCGACGCCGCCGAGGCCCACGCGGAGGTCGAGAAGCTCACCTGGGGCCAGATGGCGGACCAGGCGCTCATCCTGGTGGGCACTGTCGACGAGAAGGTCGTCTCGAGCGCTTTCGACGTGATCGGCAAGGGGGGCAGGGTGGTGATCACCGGCCTGGGCAACATGACGGAGAACACCGTGCAGGTCAACGGCACGATGATGGCCCTGTTCGGAAAGACCATCACGGGCACCCTCTTCGGCTCGGCCAACCCGCAGTACGACATCGTCAAGCTGCTGCGCCTGTACGACGAGGGCAAGCTCAAGCTGGACGAGCTCATCACCACGACCTACTCGCTCGACCAGGTCAACGAGGGCTACCAGGACCTGCAGGACGGGAAGATCATGCGAGGCGTGATCATCCACGACTCCTGATCCGGCCCCCGGTTCGCATACGCGCGCAACCACTGCACACGCGGACGAAATGTCGTGTGAGTCTGCAGTGGTTGCGCGCGTCCGTCGTGGGGACACTCATCGTGGCGAGTGACCGAATTTCACAGGGTCCCTCTCTCCACTGAAAGCCCCCGCCAGCCCCTGTCACGCTCTCCGCCCACTCGACGGCCCTGACACCGTTGCCGCCATGACTCCCGTGATCCCCTTCCCTACCGGCCGGCCGTTCACCACAGCAGAAGCAACCCGGGCGGGCCTGTCGCATCGCGCACTGACCGCGGCTGTCGCGCAGGGCCGACTGATCAAGATCAGACACGGGTGGTTTCACGCGCCGCAGTCGGGCGAGAGCGCACGGGATGCCCTCGCCCGGTCGTCGCGGATCGCGCTCGACCAGGGCCCCCTCGGCGCCGTGATCAGCCACCACACGGCGGCAGCGCTCCACGGTCTGCCTCTCATCAGAGCCCGGACTGACCACGTTCATCTCACGGTCGACCGACCCACCGGCGGACGCAGGACCCCGCACATCCAGGTTCATTCCTCGCCGCGCGATTCCCTGGACACGACCCAGGTGGACGGCATCCCCGTCACCTGCGTCGCCCGAACGGTCGTCGATCTCGCCCGCTCTGCGGGATTCGACGCAGGAGTATGCGCGGCGGACCACGCGCTGCGCCTCCGGATGGTGACCGCGGACGGGCTCGCGAGCGAAGTCGATCGCCATCGCGGCCGGACCGGCGTGGCGATCGCCCGGGACGTCGTGGATTTCGCGGACCCCCGGGCAGAAAGCCCCGGGGAGTCACTGTCCCGATGTGTCATGCGGAGGTGTCGAGACGTCCCCGCACCCCGACTACAACACCGGTACTTCTCGAGCGGGGGCAGGCCGGTCGCGCGCACTGACTTCTCCTGGGGCGACGGTGCACTGGCGGGCGAGTTCGACGGCAGGACCAAGTACTCACGCTGCGCGGCCGGTGGAGAGGATCCGGGCGAGGTGGTGTGGCGGGAGAAGCAACGGGAAGACCGACTCAGAGCGCTCGGGGTGGTAGTGGTCCGCTGGGTCTGGGACGACCTCTACGCGCCGAACCGGTTCGAACGCCTGCTGCTCGACGGGCTCCGTCGGTCCGGAGTCCGCTGACTCGCCTCGACCACGCGCCCTGCCAGGTGCTGCCGGTGCGGCCTGCT